>JAHDHB010000015.1:15178-25717 GCA_020631545.1 Saprospiraceae bacterium
ACATATTAGGAAAGCCTATTTTATTGGCATTGGAGGCATAGGAATGAGTGCCCTAGCTCGCTATTTAGTCGGGCGAGGGATTGAAGTTCATGGTTATGATTTGACGAAAACTCCTTTGACGGAGGCTTTGGAGGCAGAAGGAATGGCGATTCATTATGAAGAAGATATTACAAAAATTCCTGAGGGCATTGATTTAGTGGTTTATACACCAGCAGTGCCGAAAACGCACAAGGAATTAGTCTGGTTTTGGAAGAAAGGATTCCCTGTACTAAAGAGAGCAGAAGTCCTAGGGATTATCAGCAGAGACAGAAAGGCTATAGGAATTGCAGGAACACACGGGAAAACGACGACTAGCACAATTCTGACGCACATTTTGCGAAAAGGTGGTGTCGATTGTACCGCATTCCTAGGAGGAATTTCAGGAAATTATAAATCGAATTATGTAGAAGGAAAAGGCGAGTGGGTCGTCATTGAAGCAGACGAATTTGATCGTTCTTTCTTGCAATTGGATCCTGATATTGCTGTGATTTTGGCGATGGATGCCGATCATTTAGATATTTATGGTCATGCAGAAGCGATAGAAGACAGTTTCAAAGCGTATGCAGAGAAAGTAAAAGCGAATGGAACCGTCTTTTTGAAGCATAATTTATCATTAGGAAATACGACGGTGAAAACCCAATCATTTGGGGTAGAAGGAGGAGCTTTTTGTAGTAAAAATATACGTGTGGAGGAAGGACATTTTGTGTTTGATTTGGTGTGGGGAGAAGGAGAAATGAAAGATTTAAAATTCACTTTACCCGGCAGGCATAATGTGGAGAATGCAACAGCAGCGATAGCGGTTGCGCTAGAGTTAGGGGTAAAGGAGAAAGCAATTCGCAATGCTTTAGCTTCATTTAAAGGCATAAAGCGGCGTTTTGACCAAATTGTGAAAAGTAACATTCTAGCTTATATTGATGACTATGCTCATCATCCGGAAGAGCTGAAAGCAGCTATTTCCGCGGCTAAAACTTTATTTCCGGGGAAAGAGATTACGGGCATTTTTCAGCCCCATCTTTTTTCCCGGACTAAAGATTTTGCTGAAGGCTTCGCCAAGGCGCTAGACGAATTGGATAACCCAATTCTACTAGATATTTATCCCGCAAGGGAATTGCCCATGGAAGGTGTTACCTCCAAACTAATTTTAGATTTGATGAAAAATCCTCGCAAACGCTTGATTTCAAAATCAGAAGCAAAAGAGGAGTTTCAAAATACAGCGCGTTTAGAAAAGGTAGAAGTGTTAATGACCTTAGGCGCAGGGAATATTGACCAACTGGTACCTACATTCAAGAAATCCATTAAGAAATTTCTTAAGAATTACGAATTAAGAATTACGAATTAGGAATTTCCACACACAGAAGGCACAACAAACTCCGTAGGAGTTCCCTGTCTGTAGCCACGGGTTTTAACCCATGGACGCCAAACGAATGGACGCCAAACGAATGGACGCCAAACGAATGGACGCCAAACGGATAATTATGACGAGCATTTTTTTATCATAATGAATTTTAAAATAAAGCATAATTCGACAACGGTTTAGTAAGCCGTTCATTACATCATTTTTCGATCTTTTAATTTTTAGCAAGTGGCAAGTAATCAAGGCAAAGTAAAATACAACGTACAGCGGATTTTTCTGACCATAGGAGGGTTGTTCTTCTTGGTACTCTTGCTGTCTGCCATTGAGCGAAAGGAGCGGAGTGATTCCGTTGATTTAGTAATTGAGATTCAGAGTCAAGATGATACGAATTTTATTACCAAAGAAGATGTAAAAAACATGTTGAAACGTCGTTTTGGCCATGTGTTGAATGGGATTCCTGTAGGAAGTCTTGATGTGCAAGAAGTAGAGGAAGTTTTAGAAAAAGATGCCTTCGTGAAGAAAGCAGATGTTTTTATTGGGGCGAGAAATACGGTGAATATTCGAATTATGCAGCGCAAACCGATTTTGCGAGTGATAGATGGAGATGGAGCGAGTTTTTACTTGGATGAAGAAGGTCATTTTTTACCACTTTCAGCGAATTATACGGCAAGAGTACCTGTAGCAACAGGCGTTATCCCTACGTTTAGAGATGATTTTATGGAGTTTGAGGGGAATGTGGTGAAGGGCTTGTTTGAGATCGTCACTTATGCGCGGCAAGATGAATTTTTGTGGCCAATGCTAGAGCAAATCGCTGTAGACAAGAAAAAGGAGTTCGTTTTGATTCCTAAGCTTGGAAAACAGAAGATTGTGTTTGGTAAAGCTGTAAGAATCACCGAAAAATTTGAAAACCTAAAAGCTTTTTATAAGGAAGGTATTCCTTATGAAGGTTGGAAAAAATACAAAACCATTAATCTTAAGTTCAGAGGACAAGTTGTCTGCAAAAAAAAGTAATATCATGAGTGAGCAATCTCAAGTTGTCGTAGCTCTCGACATTGGTACTACCAAAGTATGCGCCATCGCAGGACGCAAAAACGAGTTTGGAAAAATCGAAATCCTAGGCATGGGGAAAGTCGAATCCATTGGAGTATTGCGAGGCGTAGTTTCTAACATCGAAAAAACAGTGAAGGCGATAGCCGATGCTGTGGCCGAAGCGGAGAAACGATCAGGTACCAAAATTCAGACCGTAAACGTAGGTATTGCGGGTCAGCACATTAAGAGTCTACAGCATCGAGGCATCCTGACAAGGGATAACCTCCACGAAGAAATTAGTAGAGCCGATATTCAGCGGCTAGTCAAGGATATGCACAAGCTAGTGCTACCTCCTGGTGACAAAATTATTCACGTCATTCCCCAAGAATACATCGTTGATAACGAGCAGGGTATTCTTGATCCTATTGGGATGTCGGGTACACGTTTGGAAGCGAATTTTCACATCATTACTGGCCAAATTACGGCTTCGAAGAATATCTTCAAGTGTGTGGAAAAAGCTGATCTTGAAGTAGCTACGCTTACGCTAGAGCCCATTGCTTCTGCTGCTGCTGTTTTGAGTAAGGAAGAAATGGAAGCTGGAGTGGCTTTGGTTGATATTGGTGGAGGAACTACCGATTTGGCTATTTTTCATGAGGGCTTGATTCGGCATACGGCGGTTATTCCTTTCGGTGGTAATGTCATTACCAAGGATATAAAGGAAGGCTGTACGGTAATGCATCACCAAGCAGAACAGCTTAAAGTGAAGTTTGGAGCTGCTTTAGCGGATGAAATCTTTGAAAATAGAATCATCACCATCCCTGGGCTTAAAGGGCGTGATCCCAAGGAAATTTCCGAGCGCAACCTAGCACACATCATCCAAGCAAGGGTGGAAGAAATCTTTGACCATATCTTTTGGGAAATCCGACAAGCAGGATTTGACCGTAAGCTTATTGGCGGCATTGTTTTGACGGGAGGAGGATCCTTGTTACGCTATATTGATAAACTGGTGGAATTTCACACAGGCATCAATACACGCATCGGCATTCCTATCGAACGTCTAGCACATGGGTATACCGAGTCTTTATGTAGTCCCATTTATTCAACTGCTATAGGCTTGTTGCTCAAAGGGTTTGAGGTAGAGAAGCGTCAACAAAATATCATGAAATCCAAGGCGGTTCCTGTTGTAGCTACGCCAGAACCGATTGAAGAAGAATTAGCAATAGAAGAAGAAGTCGTTCAAACTACAAGTAACGGCGGGAGTAAATGGTTGGAGAACCTATTCCGAAAAACGAGAGAATTCTTCGAAGCTGAGCCTGATTCTGAGTTTTAAGATATCAAGAATTTGATTCATCCTAGAGACGTGATGCCTCGCCTCTTTAGAATGAATCAAATTCCTATTTATTGTCCACCAAGAAATATTGACCGTTTAGATTTGTTGGAAATGGTACTTTACTAACAAACCATTAACAAAAAGTATCATTTTTGCTTCTATATTGTTCTATTTCTAAATTATTACCATTTTAGTTTTTAAGACTAGTTTTTAATTGCTTTGTAATGAGGCTTTTAAAAGCATTTTGCGTCTTGAGGTGGGCGTGAAATCTTACGCTGAAATACATTAGTTTTAAAAAGTTATAAACATAATAGTGCGAAATGTTGATAAGTAATCAGCAAAAACGAGTAAAATTTTCGCATTATTGCATTTGCAACAAGAATTAACGTGGATATTGTAATTTCGTATTCATTTAAATTCAATCATCTAAACCATAACGATGTTAAAATTTAATTTACCAGAAGACCATACGTCGATAATAAAGGTTATCGGAGTTGGAGGAGGTGGAAGTAATGCCGTGACGCACATGTACAAGCAGGGCATTATCGGAGTCGATTTTGCCATTTGCAATACTGACAACCAATCGATGGAATTAAGTCCCGTAACTACAAAAATTCAGTTAGGTCCAGATTTGACAGAAGGAAGAGGAGCAGGATCGAAACCCAATGTAGGCCGTGAAGCATGTATAGAATCAATTGAAGATGTGAAAAAGCTGTTTGGTGATGAAACTAAAATGCTTTTTATCACAGCAGGAATGGGCGGAGGTACAGGTACGGGAGCAGCACCTGTTATTGCTAAAGCTGCGCAAGAATTAGATATCTTGACGGTAGGTATTGTTACTTTACCCTTTACTTTTGAAGGGCGTAGAAGGCGTAGTCAAGGCCAAGAAGGTCTAGAAGAACTTAAGAAAAATGTAGATACGCTTATTGTTATATCAAACGATAAATTGCGTGAAATTCATGGCAACTTGGCACTTTCGAAAGCTTTTTCGAATGCTGATGATATCTTAGCAACAGCAGCGAAAGGGATTGCAGAAATTATCACGGTACCGGGTTACATCAATGTTGATTTTGAGGATGTGAATACGGTAATGCGTGGCAGTGGCGTTGCTATCATGGGAACGGCCTCTGCGGAAGGCGATAACCGAGCAAGGAGAGCGGTAGAAGAAGCCTTAAGCTCGCCACTACTTGAAGATAATGATATTCGTGGAGCACAACACATCCTCCTGAATATCACCTCAGGAGTTAAGGAGGTGACGATGGATGAAATTTTTGAAATTACGGAATATGTTCAGGAAGAAGCGGGGCAAGGAACAGATTTGATTTGGGGGAATTGTTTCGATGAGTCTCTAGGAGATAAAATCTGTGTAACGGTTATTGCTACAGGCTTTGAGCAAGGGCGTGAAAAGATCGGCCATGCCTTTCGTGAAGCGAAGGTAAGAGTCTCTTTAGATGATGATGAGCAAAAGGAAGAAAGCTCTAGGTACGCTATTCCTCCTGACACCGAAAAGTCAATAGTTGTAGAATTTGATGATATTCCTAAACCAAAAGTGAAGGATGATTATGCAAAGTACAATGCTTTTGACGAGCCTTATGTTAAGCGAGGCAAGAAAATGAATTCAACGTCAAAAAACAAGAATAAAGCTGAAGAACAACTTCCAAAATCTGAACCTAATGTACGGTTAAACAATCCTCAAACCTTGAATGAGTTGGAGAATCAACCGGCTTATTTAAGGCGTAAAGTACGTTTGGATGATGTCCCTCATTCTTCTGAGTCGACCAGTTCTTCTTGGTCGATTTCTGGAGATGAAAAAGGGAAGACGAATTTGGAGCAAAGAAACTCGTTTTTGCATGACAACGTCGATTAAGGTTTTGTAATTTAGATGAGTTGGATTGCACGCCCCCCGTTTTATGGTTTCGGGGGGCTTTTTTTTGTAAAAAACTATGAAATTAAGGGATTATATTGATTTAGCACTTGTATTTGTTTTATTTTTTAGCGTGTTATGGGGGATGTAGTTCCTGTAAATAGTAAGGTAGAGCAAAAAAAGGTGCAACATTTGAAATAAGATACCGTATAGAAATAGACATGAATCCACAACAATTGTCTCGCATTGCATTTTATGCTATCTGTCATCGTTGATAATGACTTAGATTGCCGTTTTAACTTATTTTACAAAAATGTTTTGAAGATGTTAAAATTGTAATTTTATTACAGAAATAAAATAGTGTAATTGACAATATGCGATGTGTTTTGTATTTTTGTGGCAGCTAAATACTAATACGGTTACTTTATAATTAAAACGCCGCCATACAACCTGTCAAATAAATACCATTACCACGTATTTTGAGGTTTATAAAGTGACTTCTGATTACCAAACCGTCAATATTATTGAGATTTAATCGTGTAAGATGTGCAAAACTTTGCAGGTTTTGTCATTCCTATGCATGCTTATCTTTGAGTATTTAACGATGATAGTAAATCACAAACTTCTATATAATTGACTAAACACTTACACTACTCCATTATGAAGAATTCTACACGCAAAATAACTTATATATTAGCACTGTTCTTTTTTGCAGTGCCTAATCTATTGTTCTCCCAAATAATTTATGTCAGCCCTAAGGCTACAGGGATGAATAACGGGACTTCATGGACAGATGCTTTCACGGATTTACAACCGGCCTTGTTGAGTGCAAGTGCGGGGAATGAGATTTGGGTGGTAGGTGGAGTCACCTACTATGCCACAACGGGTACTTCGCGTTTTGCTTCCTTTGTTTTGAAAAGTAATGTAGCGATATATGGAGGTTTTACAGGTGGGGAAACTTCTCTAAGCCAACGAAATTTGACTAGTACTCCAACGACGGTATTAAGTGGCGATATAGGAGCAAAAGGAGTTGATGGTGATAACTCATACCATGTTATTACTGCCTCAGGCGTAGATAATACGGCTATTTTGGATGGCTTTCTAATTCAACTTGGTAAAGCGAATGGTGCAGCAATTGAAGATCAGATAGGAGGAGGCTTGATTTTAGATGGATTTGCTGCTAATACGGTCATTAGCCCTACTATTCGAAATTGTACATTTAGGCTCAATTTTGCCACACAAGGAGGAGGCGTCGCAGCCTATTCTGGAGATGGAGGAGAAATGAATGCCTCTTTCGAAAATTGTACGTTTGTCTCTAATGCGAATTTTTCGGGAGCAACAAATACAGGTGGAGCTATGAGTATTCAAGAAGTTGGAACGACTAGCGGAAATTCTACTGTAACTGTGAAAAACTGTTTATTCAATGATAATTCTTCTGTGCTTGGTGGAGCTCTTTCTACCTCAAGAGTAGGAACTTTTGAATCCATCAGCGTAAATGTAGTCAATAGTGTTTTTGATGGAAATGGCGCTCCTACAGGAGGTGCTGTTTATTGTGTAAGTGATATGCCTGTTGCTTTTACCAATTGTACATTTTATGGTAATAATGCGAATACTGGTCCTGCAATCTCTGGTCAAAATCCTACAGGGGTGATTATTGAAAATTCAATCATTTGGGGAACGCAAATACCTCCATATATAGAGGCACAAACAGGTAATGACCCTACGGATATTAGCAACTCTATTATCAAAGATTGGTTATTGGGAGGGCCTACGGTTTTAAACGTGGATCCACTATTTGTAGATGCTGCTAGTGGTGATTTCAACTTGAGGGCTTGTTCTCCTGCTATTGATATGGGGGATAATTCAGCTATTGCAGGAATTACTGAAGATATTGAAGGTACTCCACGTATTTTTGATAATGAAAATGATATTGTAGATTTTGGAGCCTACGAAAATCAAGCTGAAGCACCTGAAAACTTTTCTTATTCTACTGCTGGAGCTACTTATGTTCTGACGGGCTATTGTAAAGTAGGAAGTTGGGTACACTATTTTGACCCCAATGATCCAGGAAACTTCATGTTCTCTATTGAGCATACGCCTACAGGAGCAGGAGCCAATACCGCTGTATTTGAAGCATTACCAGTTATTACGATTACCAATGATCCTATGAATCAAGCTAATTTCACAGATGGGATTTTTAAAGCGGAAGATCTTACGCCTAATACCGAAGAAGCTCTTTTCGCTATGGGAAGGTACTGGAATGTGAATATTACGAATGGTGCGCTAAATGGCTGGGTTAATGTTCGCTTCTTTTATGAGCCATCAGAGTATGCTGCCATAGAAAATGCTGCTAATACTTGGGGCGTGAATAATAATGCCTTTAAAACGGCTATGTATTGGGTGAAAACGGAAGGTCAAGACTATGATCCTTCTACGGATTTACGGCCTACTGGAGTAGTTTCTGCTGCGCCATTAAATCATACCCCTGGTTCATTCTCAAATGGAATAAAATATGTTCAATTTAATGAAGTAGGCGGATTTTCTGGAGGTACTGCGGTTATTCGAGTGAGTGTTTCTAACCCCGTTTTACCTGTAGAGATAGCAAGCTTTGATGTTGAGCGAATAGATGATAAAAGAGTTCATTTAGAATGGTTATTGGAGAGTGAAAAAGGGGTCGATTATTATGAAATTGAGCGCAAGCTTGAAAATGACGAAGACTTTAGAGGCACTGGAATTGTAGATGGTCTTGGAGATACAGATGTTTTCCGTACCTATCGATATGAAGATTTGAATGATAACAGCGGCTGGAGCTACTACCGCCTAAAAATTGTTTCTTATGAAGGTGGTGTCGAATATTCTCCTGCTCGCGCTGTAAGAGGTGTTGAGCAAGTAGGTAGCATAAAGCTATATCCTAACCCTGTTAATGATTTCGTTCAAATAGATGTGCCCTCTGGTTATTCTAGGAATGAGGAAGTTGTCGTAACCGTGATGAATACCTTACAACAAGTAGTTTATCAGGGAGATTATCAGTTAGAAAGTGATGAAGGGAACAAAATTACCATTAATGGACTGAGTGGCTTAACTCCAGGAATGTACCTTATCAATGTCCTTATTGATGGTAAATCTTACACAGAGCGTTTGTTGAAAACGGATTATTAAGTTGATTGCCGTTTTCTTGGAAATAACAAAAGCCTTCTCATTCTTTACGAATGAGAAGGCTTTTTGCTTTAGGCTACTCCAAAAAAGTATAAATTATTGAAAAAATGCGATTTATGATGTATGAAAACATCATCACATGAATTATTATATGCAAGTAAATTTCGGGTTGGCCTCAAGTTTTTTTTGTTATGAATATTTAGGGAATTAATCCTGTAAAGTCTTAGTAGTTTCCTCTAGTACTTTACTACCTTTGCATCGAAATTTAAAACACTCGTTATGAAAGCCATTGTACAAGAAGAAATACACCAACCTCTAGTTTTTAAAGAGGTGCCAACTCCAACACTTCAAGCAAATGAAGCCTTAATCCGTGTCAAGGCCGCTGCCTTAAATCATAGAGATGTTTGGATTAATAAAGGGATGTATCCGGGCATTAAACCTAATATAATTCTAGGTTCAGATGGTGCAGGGATTGTTGAAGCGGTAGGGGAGAAGAGTGCTCAAGATTGGGTTGGGAAAGAAGTTATTATTTGTCCCAGCCATAATTGGGGGGATAATTCTGCCTTTCAAGCACCAAATTATAAGATTCTAGGTTTGCCAGAGAATGGTTCTTTTGCAGAATATGTAAAGGTGGATTCAAAATACCTTGTGGAAAAACCAGTACATTTAAGCTTTGAGGAAGCAGCGGCATTGCCCCTCGCTGGATTGACGGCGTACCGTGCCTTATTTACTAGAGCCCAATTTAAGGAGGGGGATAGAGTGCTAATCTCTGGTGTAGGTGGTGGTGTAGCCTTGTTCGCCTTTCAATTTGCTGTGGCAGGTGGTGGTAAGGTTTATGTAACTTCTGGTTCTGAAGAAAAAATTGCTAAAGCAAAGGCAATGGGGGCTTTAGGCGGAGCAAATTATAAAGAGGACAATTGGGCGAAACGATTTGCAAAAGAGGTCGGTACTTTTGATGTTATCATTGATAGTGCAATGGGAAAAGGATTCAACGATTTGGTGAAATTAGCTGACTTCGGTGGTCGAATTGCCTTTTATGGGGGAACTAGAGGGAAAGTAGATGGCCTAAATCCTCAAATTATCTTCTGGAAGCAACTTTCGATACTAGGTTCTACCATGGGCTCTGATCTTGAATTTCAAAAAATGGTTGACTTTGTGAAAAAAACAAAGCTTAAGCCTGTCGTTGATAGTGTTTTTCCTCTAAAAGATGCGAATTCCGCTTTCGAGCGTATGGAAAAAGGCAAACAATTTGGAAAAATTGTTTTAACTATAGAATAGAGCATTTTGTGTGCCCCTGATTTTATTTTATCCAGGGGCAAGTACCGCTAAAACCCTCCTTCCTTAATCCTAAACCCCTGTAAAATAAGGAAACTCCCTTCTCTGTGGAGAGAAGGGCTGGGGATGAGTTGTACGTTGTTCACAGCGTACAACCCTCTGTCTGGCGACATCTCCCTTTGAAGGGAGAACGAGCTCGCTCCTAGATTTTTAGGCTCTTTTCTTTGAAAATTCTAGTAACCTTAACACTTAAATTATTTGCTGAAACCATATTGGTAGTTGAGATGAGAAAGGATGAGCGTTCGCGAGGTATATCCCTTACGCTTCTCCCTCTAGCAAGTCTGGTCTACGTTTCTGTGTTCGTTTCAAGGCTTGATCGTAACGCCATTCATCGATTTTTTTCAAGTGTCCTGAAAGTAGCACGTCTGGAACCTTCCATCCCTTGTAATCCGCAGGACGAGTATAAACGGGAGGTGCAAGTAAATTGTCTTG
>JAHDHB010000015.1:25727-30220 GCA_020631545.1 Saprospiraceae bacterium
TCTTGGAAAGAGTCAAACAAGGCCGAGGTCTCATCATTTAATACACCAGGCAATAAGCGGCCAATAGAATCCACCAAAACGGCAGCTGCTAATTCACCTCCAGACAAGACATAATCACCAATAGAAATTTCTTTAGTGATATAATGCTCTCTTAGTCTTTCATCAATACCCTTATAGTGGCCACAGAGAATAATCAAATTTTCCATTAAGGAAAGTTGATTGCTTGTTTTTTGTTCTAAGCGCTCCCCGTCAGGTGTCATATAGATGATCTCATCGTAGGATCTTTCTGATTTCAATTGTTCGATACAGTCAGCGATGGGCTGAATCATCATTACCATGCCAGCTCCGCCACCAAATTGATAATCATCAATTTGTCGATGTTTGTTTTTAGTGAATTCCCTAGGATTATGAAGGTATACTTCAAGTAAGCCTTTGTCCTTAGCACGTTGCATAATGGAATGTTGAAAAGGACTTTCCAATAATTCAGGGACTACAGTTATGATGTCTATTCGCACGGATGAATTCTGTTAATCGTTAATAATGACTTATTTTGATAGGGTGATGCAGTAAATAACGAGAAATAAATGCCTAAAGTTCCAACATACCCTCCGGTAACTTAACGAGGGCTTTTTTATTGGTTTTGTCAATGTTTTGAAGGAACGTTGGATTTAGCGGTATAAAAACTTCCTTTCCTTTGAAATCAACTACGGCCATTTCTTGTTGAGGAAATTCCAAGACTTCCTTGATTGTACCCAAGCTTCCGAGTACTTCATCATTCATGGTGTAATTGACTAAAAACGCGTAATTTAAGCTACTAGGAATGATTCGTTCTTCTTCTGGAATTCGTAAATCAGATTTGCGAACAGAAATTTCTTTAGCAGACAGTTTTTTTGCCACTTCTTTATTCTCAATTTCTTCTAATTTTACAAGAGGAAGATTGTTGTTGACCCGTATGTGTTCTATGAAATAGGGAGTCGGCCTACCATATGTTTTGATAAACAAAACTTCCAGATGCTCTAGTTCTACTAGATATTCCTCGTTGACAATTAATTGAATTTCGCCTTTTAGTCCAGTAGGTTTGTGCGTTTTTCCAATTACAACCAATTCCATATCAATATACTTTTAGATAAAAAAAGACCCACACTTTTGCAAGGTGGGCCTGTAAATGTCATAAGGTTATGTAGTCCGCAAATTAAGCGGCAGTTTCGTCTCCTTCAGCAGCTGTTGATTTTTCATCAGCAAAATCTTCAGCAGGCATTTCAACGACAGTCGTAGAACCATCATCTTCACCTTCTTCAGCAGCAGGCTCTTCAACTACAGGAGCCTCAATTTTTGGTGGTACACCAGAAATTTTAGCCAGTCTTTCCAACTCTTCACGTGCTGATTGCTCAAAACGTTGTGCTATTTTTTCATCTTTAGCATTGATGAAGTCAAGATATTTTGCATCTGCATCTTCTTGTGTCAAAGCACCTTTCTTTACACCTAACATAAGGTGCTTTTTGTATAAGATACCTTTGAAACGTAGAATAGCATTTGCGGTGTTAGTTGGTTGAGCACCTTTCATCAACCATTCGTATGCTTTATCACGATCAAGATCAATGGTCGCAGGCTTCGTCATTGGGTTGTAATATCCGATTTTTTCAATAAAACGACCATCACGAGGTGAGCGAGCATCAGCAATAACGATGTGGTAGAATGGACGTTTTTTACGTCCGTGTCTTTGCAGTCTGATTTTTACAGCCATAGCAATAAACTAAATTTAATTATGAGATAAATCATGCCTGTTCACTTTGGTTCACAAACCTTACAGGCTTTAGCGGCGGCAAAGGTAGTAATAATAATTGGAAGGAACAAGTAAAATAAACTATGATTTAGAGAACCCACTCGTAAAAAGGCTCTTCTTCAAAATATGATGTAAGATTTAAGCAGTATGATCTTTATTATTTACTATCAAATAATAATTTACGTAAGGAGGATTTCATACATCTTACATCATAAAGGTTATTTTTTATAAATGCAAGCTTTTTTGAGTGGACTCTTTAGTTTTATGAATCAATTTGAAAAGTTTATATCATCTCGTCCTTTTATGGGGGCTATGCCCCAAGCAAGAAAGGTAGAACACAGACCTGTACTCACGTATTGATCGGAGACTATATTTAAGCCCAAGGCTATTTCGCAAATTTCTTCTAATCGTTGACGAATATTGGGCTTAAGTCGTGAAAAAGGATACAAGAACACCTTGGATTCGTTTAGTAAATCACCCAAGCTAATGAGTTTTACAATTGGCTTACTATCTGTTTTCTCTAGTAAACTGATAACTTCCTTTATCCCTTCCTCCAGATTTTGGTCTGGCTGGGATTTGTCATAACTATCCACATGCTTTAACAGTTGGTAAGCCATACCTAAAGATTTGGAATCCATCCGGTTTAGCTCTTGTAGATGCTCGTGAATTAAGCTTGCATATTCACTCGCTAGTTGCTTGGCATCTTCTGTTTCCAATGACTCATGCTGCATTTTTTTTGCTTCGAAGAGTTGTTCTTTTGAGCCAATTGGTAGGTCTTGATTTTTTTCCATAATTTTGATTGGTTAATTTTAACTAATAGGGGTGACTCTCCATAGTTTGACGGCTCGGAGGGTTGCCCCTTTGATATTATAAAGATAAGAGTAAAAATTAATAGTTTAAAGTATTTTCGTAACAAATTTTAAGTTTAAATTGAAGTAGCGATGTTTTCTGTAAGAAACATAAAGTTTATTTTGTTTTTTTGTAGATTGCGGCATGAAAAAGTACCACAAAATAGAAGAAATATTAGATGAAAAAGGAATAACTAAACGTTGGTTAGCTAAGAAGGTGGAAAGGTCTGAACAAGCAATTAGTTCTATTTGTAAAGGTAAATCTAACCCGCCCTTGCCTTTGTTATTTGACATTGCAAAAGTCTTGGAAGTTAGTCCATGTGAATTATTGAATACTTCTGATGTAAACCAAGATTATATCAAAAAAATGATAGAAAATGTTATTGCACAGTTGAATTCAAGAAAGGAAAGTCCAAGTTTTTTGGCTAGTCTTGAAAGGTTATTATTGGACTTGAAAAAAGAAAAAGAGTAGGAATAATTGATGATTATTAATATTAGACGGTGGAAATGCGAGTAAAAATCTGTTGTATTAGTAGTTTAGAGGAGGCGAATTTGGCCATGTCTCTTGGTGCTACTGCGTTAGGTTTAGTTGGCCCTATGCCTAGTGGGCCAGGTATTATTTCGAATGAATTAATACGTGAAATAGCGGCAAAAACACCAAAGCATATCGATACTTTTTTATTGACGAGTGAAACCGAAGTCGGAAGTATTGTACAGCATCATAAAGATACGCAAACCAATACCCTTCAAATGGTTGATTGGGTAGGAGAGGAAGTACTCATACAGTTGAGAAATGAATTGCCTGATATAAAGTTAGTGCAAGTCGTCCATGTCCTAAATGATGATTCGATTCAACAAGCACTCCGCATAGCGCCTTTTGTTGATGCTTTATTATTAGATAGTGGAAATCCTAACCTCCTTGTAAAAGAGCTAGGAGGAACAGGGAGGAAACATGATTGGAGCCTAAGTCAAAAAATCCGAAAACTAACTAAAAAAACGGTTTATTTGGCAGGAGGATTAAAGCCAAAGAATATCCAAAAAGCCATTCAAACAGTTAAGCCTCAAGGCGTAGATGTCTGTAGCGGAGTGAGAACAAATGGGAGCCTCGATGAAGCAAAACTGAAGAAATTTATGACTGAAATTAAAGTCATTTGCTAGAAAATAAATAAAAAATAAAAAAAAAGCGATAAAAACTTGACAGCTATCAAAAAAATGCACACCTTTGTGTCACTGTAAACACTAAAGCAATACAAAGTAATAAAAAACTTTTTATTGTATCACTATTACCAATCTTTACGATTCATTTTCAGAGAGAAGAAGATTTTTTAATCTAGGCAAAAATACCCATTTGGAATTATATTTTGTTTATTAATCTTAAACGCTATTTTGTTGAAATTCGAGTCTTTACGAATGTAGCGCGTTTATTGTTATATGCAAAATTTTGTGTGATTCTAAAAGGCGTTGAATGCCATTCTAAAATTTGTATTTATTAAATTCTAGCAGCTATTATGTGCTTATTCAGGATATGGACAAGTCAAATAGTATCGCTATTCTCTCTTTGAAGTCTCGATGAATTATTTCTAATTCCTTGCTCAACATATTGTGTACTCTCGATTATGAGGATAGTTATACCGTTTTTGACGTAGTTACAACCTATTTAGTTCGAAGTAGTGATCCTTGTTAGAAGATGCTTATTTTTGGCGACTATCATTGGGTTAGATGATAGATCTACTATTGTTTTATGCTAGTCCTTGTTACTAGTAGTTGGTTTTTTTGTATGTAGAATTCGCTATAGGTAAGCCTTCTAATTGTGGTGTTGCTCAATTTTTACCATATCCTAATAAGTCTATTCATTTTGTTAA
>JAHDHB010000502.1 GCA_020631545.1 Saprospiraceae bacterium
GTCGAAATTGATGAAAAAGCATCTTCCTTCTATGCATATGTGCAACGGAAGTATAAGACTAAGAAGATAGGAAAGCTTAATAAAATTAGGTCGGGCAATTTTATACGAATGATACGATTACTAGCATCTCCTCCACAAGCTCGACCTTCTAAGGAGAGTTTAGAGGAAACTTTGAGTGCTTACAATGGCAATATAGCCGAAGAATTGTGGTTTAAAGAAAAAATTGAAAAACTATGAAGGAAGGGGAGATTCAATTCTCTCCCCATAAATTAAAGATTTACCAGATTGCAGATTTTGAGGTGAAATACTCACCTATTTGTATCGTAATTAAATAAGGAGTGCCTTTGGGGAGTTCGATATCTGGAAGATTGATAACTGTACTACTAGTTTGTATTTTAGACACAATGGTGTTCTTAGTAGATAGACTGATTTCTAATGGTAGAGCAAGTTGCTGATTGGCTTTTGTATATTTTTTAGGGATGATGAAATTCATTTTAATACTACCATTTTTGGTAACAGGAATAACAGCTCCCCCATCGTCAGAATTAAGAAAAGTACCCAAACTAGCAGTCGTACTGCCCACTACCAACAAAAGTAGCATAAAAGTAGTCCATAAATGCTTTTTCATGTCGTTGAATTTTTTAGATGAACGATAAATTGAACGAGTGTTTGGGCATATAAATAAAAATAAGGTTTAGATAAAAGAAACCTTTGTTTCTTATATCTAAAGTTAAGAGGATTCTAGCATATCTGCTTGTTTTATGGCAATCTATTCGAAAATAGGTCATAAATAAGAGTTTTTTTGTGAATTTGTTGGTACATGTCTACTTATTTGGATAATAAAAATGTGTTCGGTTTTTAAAAAATAAATATTTATAGATTTACAGGTATTAAAGTGTTGAGGTATTTGTTTTGAATTGTAAATGTAAGCGGTAAGGGTGTGTAAAATAAGTATTTTAATTAAAGTATTTGTTTGTTTCTTGAAATTTGTTGAATAATGTATTTAGGTAACTACTAGACAGGGATTATCTTTGTAAGGAACGAAGCAAGAAGGGAGAATATTAGTAGTCATTTTTCCTGCGTTGATGAATAAAAATAACGAGATAAAAAGTAGATGCTTTACTCTTTAGAGGATAAATAAGCAGAATGCTTTTAGGAATGGTTTGGGTTAGGGGGTAATCCCCAGTTTGGGTTGGGGAAAACGGGAGTTTTCCCTATAAGAATGGCTCCTCGGCGTAAGTCGAGGAAGCCTTTCTTATTAAATCTTATGCTAGAAGCGTACTACGCTTTTACACTCTGTTCATGCCGTATCACATTATTCGGATCATATTTTTGCTTGATGTCTTGTAGTCGTTTATAATTTTCGACGCCATAATACGCTGTTTCCCAGTGCTCAAAGTTGATGTCAGGATAATTTCGGTAATGCGCTGTGACCCCATTATTTCCTAAAATCGTTTGAATATCTTGGAATCCTTTGAGTAATTTGGCTTCTTGTTTCTCAGGAGAATCATAGTAGGCTTGCAACTCAGCAAGGAAAGGGTAGGAGCGGTGAGGATATGCAGAAACTTGCTCAAAATCAGTGTTATCAATATTGCCGCCTAGCGTGTTTACTTGATAAATTAATCCTCTATTCTCTTGTACCAAACGGATGACATCATCAATGCTATCCCGAATATCCTCAAAACTCTTGTACAAACCAGCCGAAGCATTTTTGAAATAAATTGGCGTCTGAATGCCATAATACTTCTTTAAGGAAGTCGCTAACTCTTTCTTCGTTCCCCTTGAAAATTTGTCGGTAATAGGCTCAAAAGCGTCAAACATGGGTTGTATACCCGATTGGTCATCATCAAAGTTGGTAATCAGTAAAGTAAGGGTCTTATAATTCATAACAAAAGCCGAAAAACATGAATTAGGTAATTTTCCAGCATATTCAAACCAAGTTTCTAAAAGACTTTTCGCTCGTGCGATATCCATCTTATAAGCCTTAAAACGATGACTATAAAAACCACTAGGTGCTTGGTGCGTTTTAAATTTCATTTTGGTAACTACACCAAAATTTCCATTATTTCCACCACGAGAAGCCCAAAGCAGATCGTCATTTCCCTTGGCATGATGAATATTTCCTTCCCCATCCACCATCGTCAATTCCGTCAAATTATCGCAAGTCAATCCATATGCACGGCTAAATAGACCATAACCACCGCCTAAAGCCAAACCCGCTACCCCTACGCCACCACATGAGCCCATAGGAATAATGCGCTGCTTAGGTAAAATAGCATCATAAACCTCTGACAAGGTAGTGCCTGGTTCAATGTTTACCGCATCTCCATCCCACTCAATGCCATTCATCATGGAAAGATTGATGACCAAACCATCATTATTACTTGAAAATGATTCAAAACTATGGCCTCCACTTCTTATCGAAACCGCTAGATTTTCCTGTTGTGCATATTTCACGGCCTCGGCAACGCCCGCTGTATTTTTACAAACGGCTATCAACTTTGGGTGTTTTTGTACGCGTAAATTAAAACCACCACGTTTTTCATCATATTTAGCATCATCTCGCGTCAAAAGTACAACATGCTCACTTTGAAATAAGTCAATAAGCTGTTTCACAGGTTCTTCTGGCTCAGGACTCGGCGTATTAGCTTCCGGTTTTTCTTCCTTGCCTTTGTTGATACAAGAAGGAATATAAAAGCCTAGACTAGCTAAAGCACAGATTTTTAGGAATTCACGACGTTGGGATGGTGTCTGTTCTATATTCATAGGATTGATAATGTTGGGTTAGAAATCAAGTTTTCTACTTTCTCTTCGAATATAGCATTAAGTACCGAAATAACCAACTGAGATGGTTATTTGTCATTGAAAACCTTTAGGTCGGATATGGCCTACATAATATACGTAGGGACAAGGCTTACCTTGTCCCTACTACATTTTAATAAGAAAAAATGAACTATTAATTGACGCGAATCATATTTACAACACCTTGCGCACGACCATTTTGAAGTCGTACAAAGTACAAGCCAGTCGATAAATTATCCTCTAACTCGATTTCTACACGGTGAGTACCCACACCGAAATCTGTAACTTCTTTAGTCGTCAATACACGGCCAAATAAATCTACTATCTGCAAATGACTTTCTGTCTCTGTCAATAATTCGAATTCGACATTCGCTACATTTCCTACTACAGGATTTGGAGCAATAGAAAGTTCAAGGGTTTCATCCAAAACAAGTGTCTCTGTTTCTACAGCTTTCTTAACTGCAAAACCAGTAACCAATGATTTTGTGAAGTCTTTATGCGTAGCATTGATCAACACATTATAAGTACCTTCTGCTAATGAACCTTCAATGGACGCACTATAAGTGTTGGATAGGCCATTACGTTGGAAGTCTACAAGGAGAACCTCTTCTTGTACTGCATTTCCTTCCAGATCGGTCTTTTTCGTTACAATAGCATTTACACTAGCAGAACCACTTAATTTTTTAGCATCTAGAAGCTCAATTTCTAAGTTGATCGTCTCGCCTGTCTCGTAGGACAATTTGCTGTCATTCAGGTCGCTAGTGTATTTTAAAGAAATGCCATTTTTATAATGAACTGCCCCCGCATAAACGGCATCACTTGTTAAGCGATAGTGGCCAGCTTGTAAGTCATTCATACGCAAATTCGTGCTAAAGCTATTGCCCATAAAACCTTCTGTAATTTCCGATACATCCAAGCGCTCAGAAGAGATGGTTCTGCCATTAACATCGACATTTTCTAGTTGAAAACCAGCTAATTCATCTTTGAAAAATAAGCTAAACTCAACGTCTTGTGCATTTTTCTCAATTGTAAAATCTTGGTAATTCCCTTGCGAAGAAACCAATTGCATATTGCTGATAACTTCCTTCTTGTGATTGATCGTAGGCGTCGTGGCAAGGCGTGGAGCAGGTAGGGTAGAAGTAAAATTAGGGCGAATTCTATCATACATGACGTAAGACAAAGCGACATCAATATGATCGAAGGCATTATATGGATTGCCAAATCCCCAGCTAAAATAAGGATCACCACCTGGTCGAGTACTACTCCAGAAAGGCGTTACACCATCATTGCCTCCGACCCAAGCACCAGAGCCATTAGCAGCTAAAACACCACCAGAAATGACCATCGTAGGACTCAAAATATTGCTGCCAAATAAATAGCCCCATCCTCCATAATTCAAGAATTTATTAGGCTGATTGTTCGGTAAAGCATCCAAGTAAGGACGAGCAACTCCTCCCATATAATAAGTGGTAGAAGTAGACGCTCCACCGCCTAAATCAACAAGATCCACCAACCAGCTAAACAACCAAGTTTGTGAAAGATCAGCTAATTCAGTACCTCCAAAAGGCGTACCTAGTGAAATAACACGATCTACTAAGTTTGATTTATTATACTCAAACATAGCAACTTCCGAAGCTTTTCCTCCGTTACTATGTGCTACAATAACAACATCCTGTACATTGTAATGATCTGTGATGTCTTCTAGCATTCTAGAAAGAAGCTCGCCATTCGTCCACATACCACCTCCGCGCGTCATTGCTACAAAAGCTGTGCGATAGCCATCATGGTGAGCACGATCATACATCCGATTACCAGGTGTAAACCAAAGGTTGGCCAAATCAATAAAACCATGTACAAAAACAATAACAGGCTTAGAAGCGGACCCCGTAGGAACATCACCGTAGTAAACATTACTCTCAGAAATAGAACCAATAAAAAAAGGTGTTAGCTTATCAGGTGCAGGCAATTGCCAGCTTCCATAACTCTGTGCTTGTACAGAAAATGCGATTAAGACTAGAAAAAGAAGACTAGTCAATTTTAGGTGTAAAGTTTTCATAAGAACTTTAGCGTAATTTGTTGGTTAGGAAAATATTTGTTCGTTTCGCTAACAACTATAGGCATTCTGCTAGCGAAATTCCGCTAAAATTAAGGAAAAATTGGGAGATTTAAACGAACTACGATAGGTTTTTTCTAGTATGGGACAGTAGTATAAGGCGTTTATGGCTAGATAATAGAAAATAGGAATCCTAAATTATTGCCAAATGTAAAATCATTGTTATACTTTGGCTTTTGGTTATGTGTTTTTTAATTGTTTTTCGTAGTAGAGTTAATATTCTTAATATAATCCTCACTTACTTCAAAATCTTCTGCTA
>JAHDHB010000503.1:0-4913 GCA_020631545.1 Saprospiraceae bacterium
CTTATATCTTCTTAGATCTCTTATATGGTTAAAAAATCGCCAAATTCATATTTATTTCTACTTCAATTTTTCATTATTAGCATGTCTATCCTTGTCGCGTTTCGTTTTCTTATCCAAGTTTTTGCGTAGAGCATCTGTCAAGTCAATACCCGTTTGATTCGCTAGGCAAACAAGGACAAACAAAACATCCGCCATTTCATCCGCCAAATCCTCCTTGGCACTAGCCTCATCCTCCTTTCGTTTGAAAGACTGTTCGCCATAAATACGAGCCATCAACCGAGCCATCTCGCCTACTTCCTCCATCAAAATAGCCGTATTCGTCAACTCCCCATAATAACGAATCCCTATCGTATTGATCCATTGGTCAACCGTTTCTTGTGCCTCCTTTATAGTCATAAAGCATTAATTTAAATTTTTAATCAAATCGATTTCAAGCAAATCACTAACAACACCTTAGCCTTAGCCTATTTTTTACTTAACAAGTCTTTCAGTTGAGCGCGATACGGCCATCCCACAACCGTCAAGTAAGCTAGAATCAAGACCGTGTTTAGGACGAATAGCCTTGGGGTTCCATCCCCGAATTGAGCACGAACCAAGGTATTTAGATAATAAACAAACAAGGCCAAACCTATGTAAAACAAAATAGTAGAAATCTTATAGGGTACGGGATAATATTTTTTTCCTATCAAATAACTCAAGGTACTCATCGTCCCATAACAAGCCAGCGTAGCCCAAGCAGACGCCATATAACCAATAACAGGAATAAGCGTTATGTTAACAATAATGGTGACTAAGGCTCCTAGGGTAGAAATATAAGCTCCCATAATCGTTTTATCCGTTAGCTTATACCAAATTGAAAAATTATAATACAAACCTAGGCAAAGATTTGCGATAAGCAGGATTGGAACCACCGTTAAGCCTTCTCGAAAACCTGAACCAATAACGTATTGCACCAAATCGACGTAGAGCAAAATACCTAAAAAACCTAAGCACCCTACTAGGGTAAATCCTTGAGCTACTTGGGCATATATCTGCTTGGAATCTGAACGGTCAGCATTTCTAAAAAAGAAAGGTTCTGCCGCATAGTTGAAGGCTTGGGTAAATAAAGCCATTAGGATGGCTAGCTTGTAGCAGGCACTGTAAATGCCTTGTTCTGCACGGTTTTCTTCCAAAGTCCCAGGTAATAAATGGGTCAATAAGGAGCGGTCTAGTACCTCATTCGCTACACCAGCTAAACCGACGATGAATAAGGGCAAAGTATAGCGCATCATCTTCTTCCACAAAGCCTTATCCCATATCCATTTCACACGCAGATACTCTGGTAGAAGCAGTAAAATTGTAACACCACTAGCAATCAAGTTAGCAATAAAAATATAGCTAATACGATTGTCCGCATCATAAATCCAAGAAAATTGCTCGTATCCTGCGGCTATCAATCTAGGGCAGCCTTCTAGAAAAAAGATAATGAAGAAAGCATTTAGCGTGATATTGAGGATCTTTATCGTCGCAAATCTAAAGGGTTTTCCTTCTAGCCGCAACCGAGCGAAGGGAATAGCGGACAAGGCATCAAAACCAATGATTAAAACTATCCAAATAATATAATCTTGATGGTTGGGATACTCGAACCAAGTAGCTATAGGCTGGGAAAACCCTAGTAAAAAGAGTGAAAATATCAAGGTAGTTCCTATAATCGTCAAACTAGCCGTAGAAAAACTAACATCTCGGTTTTCACCTTTATTCCCAAAGCGAAAAAAGGTGGTTTCCATTCGATAGGTGAAAATGACCATTAAAAAAGCTGCATAGGAGAATAGTTCGGAAACGACACCATACTCTTCTTGAACAAAGACTCTTGTCAAGTAAGGCGTCATAATGACAAAATTGAGCAAACGCCCAAGAATGCTACTCAACCCGTATATCGCCGTTTCTCCAGCTAATTTTTTTAATAAGGACATGTTTAGTATTTTTCTTCTTTTCGTTTGAAAAGCACAAGCAATAACCTTCCTCCCCCAAATAGACTTGTGTTTGGCAAGAACAGGAAGATTAATCCTCAAAAAATCATCGTGAACACGCTCATTCTGTAGAACTTAACAAGTAAAAAGGAACAAGCGTTTACTTGAATCAAATTAAAGCCATCCTTCTTTTTTGTACCATTCTATGGTTTGCCGAATACCTTCTTCAATCGTTCTTTGTTCTTTATAGCCTAGTTCCTTCATCGCTTTATCACTACGGCAAGACCAAGAAGGTTGGATGATTTCTTGCGCTTTTTCATAGCTTAACGTTGGAGGCTTAGACATAAACCCTTTGAAAGCTCTATTCACTCGTCCAATAAGTAGCAAAGCCATATGTGGCACACGCACTCGAACCGGCTTTTTACCCAAAATTTCTCCACTGATACGAGCAATATCAGGCCATTCATACTCAGGCTGTTCTGAGCCTAAAAAATACGTTTCACCACTAGAGCCCTCGTAAGTTGCCGCTAAGTACATACCGTGTACCAAGTCCTTGGCATGTACAAGGCTTAGGGACTTGCTGCTAAATCCTAGCTGCGTAAAAACACCTTTGCTTATCGCTTTGAAAAAGAGGAAAATATCGGTATCTCGCTCCCCATAAACTGCTGGTGGGCGGACAATGGTAATGGGCAGCCGGTCCATATAGGTCTTCACCATTTGCTCTTGCTCCAGCTTACTGAAACCATAGGTGGTCATCGGATTACAAGGAGATTGCTCATCAACGGGTTTTCCTTTATCCGTAGGCCCTGTAGCTGCTAAGCTGCTCGTAACCAGTATTTTTTTGATCGTAGAATTTCCCAAAGCTGCTTCTAGGATATTGCGTGTTGTTTCCACATTTCCTTTATAAAATCCTTCTGCTTTTTTAGCACTTACAGCCCCTGCAATGTGAAAGACATACGCTGCCCCGTCAAGAGGTTCTTTTAAGGCTTCAACATTCGTAAGTCCGCATTTGTATAATTCTACGTTTTTCCCTTCCAACCATTGCAAATTGCTGGTAGAACGGATAATGCAACGGACGACAAACTGTTTTTCCAACAGTAAATCAACAAGATGGCTACCAACAAAACCATTGGCTCCAGTAACAACAGCAATAGGCGATTGATTCATTATTTCAAGCATTTATTGGGCAAATATAGCTAATGAATTGGGGAAAACTGCAATTCTTGGCTATTTAGTCACGAATCTTGGCTGGGTCCTAACAGCCACCTAATTTAGAACAATAAATCTTCGATTTAACCGATTATTCGCATGAATTATTAATACCCAAGCTTGCACACTCCATATCTTGGTAGTACCTTTAGCATTCAATAATTTAATTCAATCATTATACTACCTATTTTTTGGAAGACACATATTTTCATAAGGGCATGAGAAGGCGCCTCGTCCGAGAGTTAAAAGCGAAGGGAATCAGTGATGAGCGTGTATTGAAGGCTATTGGAGCTATTCCCCGCCATTTTTTTATGGATAAAGCCTTTGAAGAAAAAGCCTATGAAGATAAAGCTTTTCCTATAGGTTACAAGCAAACCATTTCCCAACCTTATACCGTAGCTTATATGACGCAGCTTCTAGAAGTAAAGAAGCGACAAAAGGTTATGGAAATCGGAACGGGCTCTGGTTATCAGGCTATTGTACTAGCATTGCTTGGGGCTCGTGTATTCACCATAGAACGTCAAAAAGGGCTTTTTGATGCGACCAATCAATTGATTGACCGTTTTGATGTGGGGAATATTCGCACTTATTTTCGGGATGGTTATCAAGGCTTGGCTGAATTTGCCCCCTTTGAACGGATTATCGTAACGGCAGGTGCGCCTAAGATTCCAGATAGATTAAAAGAACAACTAGCCATAGGTGGTTTTATGATTATTCCTGTAGGCGAACGAGGAGCCCAAATTATGACTAAAGTAACGCGGCTTAGCGAAGATGAATGGATGGTAAGCGAGTATGACAACTTCAGGTTTGTCCCTTTTCTAAAAGGAACAGTCGGAAATAGCTTATAACAGTTTAGTAAATTTCATGTTTTGTTACAAATCAATTTTTATTATTATAACCTACCATTTCGATTTGCAAAGTATTGGCCTAATTCTCTTTTAAACGTACAAAATAGGTTGTTTTTTTTATCAATTAACATTTTTTCTACGTTTCTTGTTTTTTTAGCTTTCTGATCTTGAACTTTTTAACAAACAGCAAGCGTAGTTTAGTTTTGAATATGGCTGCAATCATCATTTGCTTTTGCTAAAAAAGAAGGAGCTCTAAATATATTTCGTTACTTTGAATGTCACATTTCTACTTGTTGTTAATAGCAAAAAAACATCACAATATTGCTCTTTTCACAACACAACAACACCATAAACCCCTCACAGTCAAAACATTTAATCAAAACCCCTACGACTAGACTTTTTTATGACCGTCATTTTTCTTGTTTTACAAAAAAAATAAATATACCTCTATTATGATGGAAAAATAACAATTAAACTATTACAAATTACAAGTAAATAAATTGATCGCTCTCTTCAATACCCGCTTTTTTAAAGCTATTATTTTTTGTAAATTTGTATCATAACAAGAGAAACTATATGGGCAAAATTGAAAATTTCATAATTTTCTACAAAAAAGCTAAATATTTGTTTCTTTTCTGACCACTTCGTTAATTAATTCGGAACTAGATGAGTTTTTCTGTTTAAAATGTAATTTTATTCAGAAATCAATAGGACGTTTTTTGTTTTAACAAAAAAAGACTGCAACTTATATGCATGAAGAATAATTGCTTATAACCAAAAAGTGATTACCATACAACAAATTACTCTTCATCATTGATGATTCCTATAGTTGTTTCTCCTTAGTATATATGTTGTACTTTACTAGTAGAGTACATTATAGACATCGCTCATCATCCAATTATATTTC
>JAHDHB010000503.1:4923-5173 GCA_020631545.1 Saprospiraceae bacterium
AAAGTACTAATAACTGCTTGCTAAAAAAGAATAAATGCTATTATTTAATAGGATTTACTTCATAAACTGGATATATACAGAATAACAAAACATGTTTTATTTTATAAATCGCACGCGACCATAATTTTAGTGAACTTCAAAAATATCTCAGTTCTTTTTGTGATTTTTTTTGCTACCACAACTTTGATTCATTAGCCCCTCTCTTAGCTATCGGGAGTACTACTCTAATGTTTTCAGGTATTTAATAGCC
>JAHDHB010000504.1 GCA_020631545.1 Saprospiraceae bacterium
AAAATAGATAAAACCTTGTCAGGATAAGGGCTAGAAGGAGATTTTATGGGGAGTGGACTGTATTTTGCTTTTGCATTGAAGGGGCTGAATTTAGGATGGAAAACTTATAGTATCGTAATGTATAGCTTTTTCTAAAGAGGTGCTCAATTAAGGACGTTAGTCGCCCCGTCAGGATTTGTAACTTGCTTAAAAGTGTATAAAAAAATGGAGGAAAAGCAAAAACGCTTTTCCTCCATAAAATGTCCAGTAAAAATCTAGAATAGAGACATCAATCTACCTTTATAAAGGAAGCCGTATTGGCTCGTTTTCCATCAATAACTTTCAAAAAGTAAGTACCTGATGGCAAAGTAGAAATATCAATTTTTTGATTAATTACACCCGCTGAATTCGTGATCAACGTCAAGGTTTTTAGGGTTCTTCCTAGGATATCTATGACATCAAGTTGTATTTGGGCATCTGGGCTAGCTATCGCTAACACTTCTATAGAATGCTCCGTAGGATTCGGAAAGATGCTTTGAATACCTCGTACGCTACGAAGTTCTCTTTCTATGAAAACGACGTCAGAATACTTGGAATCTCCATTTTGATCAAGGACTTTGAGACGGTAATAAGATGCTGGTGTTAAATCAAAATCATCAAAAGTATAGAAGCCATTTCCATTAGCATTTGCTTGTGCTTGCTTAGTGCCAATGCTTTTGAAATTAAAGCCATTGGCGCTTTTCTCTATATCGAAATAAGCGGTATTGACTTCGTCTGCTGTTTTCCAACTCAATTTATTGGAGCGAATTTCTGCTGTTCCCGTAAAGGAAAGTAATTCGAGTGGGAGCAAGACTTCATTGATGTCTACGAGTGTTTTTCCATTATCATCCGTTAGCTCTATAGCGTAAATAGTAGCACCGATATTGACGGTCCAATCTCCTGACACCGCATCAAAAGAAGTAACAGGAAGCGGATCGCCTGTATCATAAGGATATAGTAAAACTTTGAAATCAGGACTTACAGCGTCTCCTTCAATGACAAGACGATCACAGACATTTCCTCTAAAATTGGTAAATTGGTCAAGATAACCAGGAGGGTTTGCTGCATTATAGCCCTTGTTTTCTAAGACTCTTACCAGCATTTTTCGCGTACCTGATGCCTCTTGAAGTGTAATGTCCATGCGATAATCGGTAGGATCAAGATTGACATCGGTACTTTCAATGCTGAGGTCAGGCGGTAATTGTGCTAACCACTTGTAGTTGTGGACTTGAGCATCTTTTTTTACATCATCAACGACAAGTAGAAAAGGATTATCACCTCTTGCCATAGCTACGGTACGGTATACCTTTTCCATAGGGACGTTTGGCGTTTTTATCCGACCAGTAACCATATCTTCTGGGCCATTCCAGAAAGGACGGAGGTAGTGTGAGGTGTTAAAATAGCTCTCTGGCTGTGGTTGATATTGAAAATCATTGGGTGTTTCGGTAACTTCTGACCATCCTGCTGGTATGGCCACGGGGCCTGTAACTCCAGGAATAAAGGGAGCAGAGTCCCACTCCCAAGAGTAAGCATAGGTAGCATCGCCACAAACTTGTGCATCACTGCCATTTTCTTGAAATCCCATGATTCTGCCCGGTACTTGGGCATTCCTTCCATCCATTGCAAGACCTTCATCATTGACTAGGATACAGCTATGACCAGCCGTTTCGGGGATTTCATTGCCGTAAGAATAGCGCACCCAAATTCTTTCGTGGCTACTGAGCGTAAAGCTATTACGATCCCCATACGTATGTCCGCCTAGGTTTTGACGGCAATGGAAATGACTCATCATGGCATCTGTACTTCCACTGCTTCGCATCGTGACAACTCCTCGAACAGGCCCGATAAAACTTAAATCATTGGGTTCATAAATGGCTTCACTTTGTGTATTGTAATCTCCAGGGGTATAGTCTTCTGCATAAGCCGCAGCAACTAAAAGACCATTGAAATATCCTCTTGGTACAATGTCTTGATAAACATAGCCTGTAGTTGATACTCTAGTTGATTGTTCGATATAATTTCTCCAAACTAAGTCTACGGCAGGATCATCAGGTAAGACCCATTTTACACCAATGGCATCCATAGGATTAAATTTATACCCTCCTCGTTCTGCATCGGTACCTGTACCTCCCCATGCATCTGTACCGACAAACCCAAAACCGTTGGGCTGACTGATGGCGGGAAGGAATTGTTGTCCATAAGATTTTACATGAGGATGGCCTAGGAGGCTGTACCCTCGCATAGCCATAGGAACCATAGTAGCTACAAACTGATAGTTTTTGCCTAAGCCTTCGTAAGGAGCGCCTGATTCGTACCAAGCATAGGTGATGAAGTTGCGGAAGACTTTACAAAAATCCTCGGTTATTTGTGGGTTATAGCCTTGTTCGCCTTCGATAGATAAATTGATGATGAGCTCAAAGCTATTGAGTGTTGACCAGTTACTAGTGGTAGCAGAAGGGAGTACATCCGTTCCATATAGTACTTTTGGCGATACGATTTTTGAAATAACTTCTCGTGCTAAATCGCGTTGAGCAGGTGTCATGTTATTATAATTCATATCATACGCAAGGGCGTAATGCTGGCCGCCAATGATCATCCTATTCCCCAAATTCAGGGAAGGATTATTGCGTTCTGTTTCTGCCCAGTAAGCCATGGCTTTGGCTAGCATAAGAGCGCGTTCATCGTAGGATAAGCCGGTGTCAGGATCTGTTTTTCCTGCATTGACCATACAGTCAAATGCTTCAATAGTAAGGACTCCTGCTAGTATTTCTCTTCGTGTATTATTGGCTCCTGCGAGTGGGTCGGGTACACGATTGATGAGGTTATAATAATAACTGTGTGAATCCCATAGCCCTGCATTATCAATATATCTATTGCCACTAGGATCTGTACCATAAGATGAATTATGGTTGTACGTGCCTCCATAGTATCCTCTATGCAATAGGGTAGTGTAGGCATGAATTTGTCTCATAACGGCTTGACCACTAGTGGTGTTTTCCATTCTGTTAATAATGTCAGGAACATCACTCGGCGTAAAGTAAACCCTAGGGTGAATGCCAATAGCAGGAGCTCGTCCGATGTCTCTAAGATCGGTATTGTCAAAAGTAATGCTTTTCTCCCCAAAATCAGTAGGAGCAAAATTAGCCCATTCGAAGTAAAAACCACCTGGTTGTGCAGGCGTAGCACAGCCTAGAGCGTTCGGATTGGGGCTGCAAGCATCGGCGGGATCAGAGCTGCCATTGATTTCTTCTTGGTTTGTCAATCCATCGCCATCTTGATCACAAAGGCTAAAGGTATTGTCAGGGATACAAGGATTACTATTATCTGCATCCGTTTGATCCATCGTTCCATCACCATCGGTATCCATTATGGAGCTGTCCAAGGCATCGATATAGCCATCATTCTCAGAATCTAAGGGGTGGTTGATATCCGCGCCAACCTCTGTCAAATCATCGATTCCATCACCATCTGTATCACTATTTTCAGGATTGGTTCCTAGCAGTTGTTCATCGTCATTGCTAATGCCGTCCCTATCTGTATCACTCAAATGGCCAATGACCTCTACTTCTGCCAAGGAAAGGGCCCCCGTTCCTACAAGCTGAATGCGCAAATAGCGTGCATTGCGATTGATGGGGATATAACTTGGTCGACCAGCTTGTTGAGCTTGCAATTGTGCATAAGCACCAGCTTGAGCTATCGAAGTCCCTAAGTCTTTCGTGCTGAAAGGTGTTTCCGAAGTTAGGACATAATAATTGATTAAATCCACTTCTGCTCCGTCGGTTCTATTCCAAATATTCATTCGCGTAACGGGAGCAATCTCTCCTAGGTCGACTTCCCACCAAGCTTCAGCTTCGCTGTTGGTCATGGAGACGGTGCCACAGCTTAGCTCACCGTTTTTGTTCTGGTCAACCGCTTTATCGGCAGTTGTACTAGGCATGGCATCAGAGCTTTGCGTTACGGTTGCCCCTAGAGCTATATTGCCGTTGTAAGGATCGTCAGAAGAATACAAATGATCTTCAAGTGGAAGATTCCATTTCCGAGCTAAGTAAGCTTCAACCTTGAGTTTATCTTCAGGGGTAAGCAGTTTTGGGAAGAAAATGGCTTCATGAATTCCTAAGTGAACATTAAGCGTATTGCCGTGTCTATTTCCGAGAGTTACCTCA
This sequence comes from Saprospiraceae bacterium, assembly GCA_020631545.1. Classification (GTDB taxonomy): domain Bacteria; phylum Bacteroidota; class Bacteroidia; order Chitinophagales; family Saprospiraceae; genus JAHDHB01. Next base: position 4,182 of record JAHDHB010000504.1, read on the forward strand.
GTTCCTCTATAGTTTAAGGTCATGGTATAATTGTTCGTATACTGCTTACCACCACCGCCATCGGCTCTAGTATATCCAGTACTAGGATCATACCAAGCGCCCAATAGACTGCGTTGGTCGCTATAATCATAAAACCCAATAGAGCCATCGGGCATTTCACCCTTCAAAACCACACCGCTGGAGTTGTACAATGCCCCAGAGTATGCAGGAGCACCAGCACCCGTACTTGTAGCCCGAAGACCCCAGTCAGCTCCTTGATTATTGTAGGCTTTGTGGATAATTCCTGTACGGAAATCATTGGAACTGTGGTCATCGAATATTTTTGCTACGACAAATAGCTGGTAGCCTTCGGTTGTGCTGATGCAGAGCGCTGTATCGTGTGGGATACTCATAAATTTGGTTCCATTGAATTCTATCATAGGAAAACCATTGTCATCGGAATAAACAGCTTGGCGCGTTGGGTCAGTTTGCGTTGCTTGGAAGTTATTGCCAGAAATGTCGTTCCATGCGGTTACTTGTCCACCAGAAATGGTAACAGAATTTGTATCAGAGGCATCTAGCCAAAGTGTTGGTAAATCATCGAGTTGGTAAGGATTGAAATCGTAAGTATCGGTACAGCTTTGTATTTTTTTAGTCAAAGAAGCAACCGTTTTCGTTCGTTCCTCCGTTGTTAAATCTGTACACGTCTTAAATTCTTCTTTTTGAAGAAGATTGGTGTGAAAGCAAAGCATTGGATCATCAAACTGGGCATAGAGATGACTGCTTTGTGTTGCTATAAATATTATGAAAGCAAGTAGTCGAAAATGAATCATATCGGGCTGAATGTTAGGTGTATAGTAAATTGGGTGTTTAGTTGAATCCAGCAACTGAAATAGAATTTGGTTTAGGTGCTGTTTTTTCTTTTTATCCAAAACTAAGAAAAGGAATTGCTCATTTTGGAGTAAATGCTGTTCCTGAAATTTGTATTCCTACTTCAAGAATAAAG
>JAHDHB010000505.1 GCA_020631545.1 Saprospiraceae bacterium
CTCAGAGAGATTGTTTCAGGGGAAATCAAGTTCATATCAAAAACTAAGATAAAAATTCTAGCAGCATTTTTTTTTGGGCAAGGGAATTAATTAAGTAAAATCATCATGAAAGTTCGTTACGGGTTTGGATTATCGCGGAGCGCGGTTTTATGATGCGGAGGTGGGGAGGTTTTTGAGTTTGGATCCGCTGGCCGTGGAGTATCCGAGTTTGAGTGACTATGCTTATGTAGCTGGGAATCCACAACGGAATAATCGTTTCAGTTACGATTGATTTTCAATTAAGAAAACGTTGCCATACCACACTAAAACTTGACTATCAAATAAATAACAACCATGACATTTTTAGTTGTTGTAATTAATCTATCATCCCACCCAAGCAAATACCTGTGGGTTACTAATGCTACCGAGGAAAGGAGCAAATTCATCCCCTGTTTTGCAAAAATTCATTTAAGTCTTTAGTGTGCGGCTCAAAAAAAGTACGGAGCTGTTCTTCTAGCCTTTTATCTATTTGAGATGGACTTGTTGATTTATTAAAAATGCCTCGTTGAGGAAGAGGATGATTCTTTAACGCTAGGAATTCAAGCACTTGAGTCCAAACTGCTTCCGTCTGCTCAAAAAAAGTCTTACTATCCAAGATTAACACTTGTTCATCCCCAAAATAGCTTAACCAACGTTTTATTTGAGGTAAGTAGATTCCACGTTGTGTGTAGGAATAGTGCTTAAGATTAAAGGCAGAAAGCGCCGTACGCTTTTTTTCTTGTTGAATCGCTTCTGCAAAAGTAAGTGTTTCCCGTCCCTTCACCCTAAGGTTGTGGTGGTAATGTGAAAAAGCTCTTTCAACCGGTTCCCTTAGCAGTATGATAATTTTAGCCTGAGGCAGCAAGGATTTAGCTCGTTCAGGGCTTTTTTCATGAAAAAGATAATGAGGAGTCGATTCGCCCGTCAGTTTTGAGCTACCCAAGGGAAAGGAAGCTTTATACCAAGCTTCTCCTAGGCCAAAATGTTCATTAAAAAAATGTTTTTCTTTAATAAAAGGTAGTTTGACATCAGGATGCCACCTTAGTAATTCAAACAAGGTCGTCGTCCCTCCCTTTTGCGTCCCAACAATCAGAAAATCAGGCAATCGTCCTAAGCGAAGATGACTCTTCACCTGTTTGGACAAACGGTATTTTTCTACTCTAGCTTTATATAGTAAACGTCCAAGCATCGTGTTTCTATTTATGCGAAAAAATAACCTTAGTGGTGCTGCAAAAAACTCCCTCACTCACTCACTCTCACTCCCACTCCCCCCGCACACACACTACTTCCCCCTCCCCTGAATCAAGGTCAGCACCGTATACAACATGATTTTAATATCCAATAACAAGGAGAAATTTTCTACATAAAGAATGTCATAACGTAAACGTTGTACCATTTCTTCAACATTAGAAGCATAACCATATTTCACTTGTCCCCAAGAAGTTATACCTGGTCGAACGCGTAGGAGTTGCTTGTAATGTGGTGCTTGTTCTGTGATGAGATCAATGTAGTACTGGCGTTCTGGACGCGGGCCCACTAGACTCATATCGCCCTTGATGACATTCCAAAACTGAGGCAACTCATCCAAGCGCCATTTTCGCATAATCGCTCCCCAAGCTGTGCAACGGTTATCATTGTCTTGAGAGAGCTGTGGCCCTTGATCTTCCGCATTCACATACATCGAACGAAATTTGTAAATGGTGAAAGGATTCCCATTGCGCCCGATGCGCTCTTGTGAATAAAAAATAGGCCCCGGAGATGAATTTCGCACCCGCAGCATGATGTACATCAATAAAGGAGATAGCACTAGAAGACCTAAAAAACTGGCTGTTATATCCATCGTTCGCTTGATAAAACGCTGCCAAGTCGTCATAACACCAGGATAAATCTCAATCAAAATAGCGCCATAAATATGACTCATTTTGACCGAACCAAGCATAATGTCGTACATGTCAGGAATGATCTTTATCACTAAATCAAACTCCGCTAGCTTGTTTAAAATCTCCTTGAGGCGGTTGTGTTCGGACGTTTCTATGGCCAAGATAACTTCTTCAACATCTCGCTCCCGAACGACTTTTGTGATATCATCAATTTTCCCCAACTTCGTCAAATGACCTGCTAATTCATTGGTACTATTCCCGTTAGTATCAATAAAACCTAGGAAACGATAGCCCAAACTTTTCTTAGAGCTGTTGATTTCTTCAAATAATCCAACAGCATTCGCATTTCCTCCAATAATCAACGTATTAAAACCAACTTCCCCCCGTTTCAACTGATTACTAGCGATGGTTAGAATCGTCATCCTAGCCAATATAGTCAAGAAAAAGTGCAAGAAGAAAAGCGTAATAACAGAATGATAATGAGCCTGATAACCATAGATCCAATCATCCAAGAGCAAGGCAAAAAAGATAGCAATAACGCCTAGAAAACTGATAAGAATGGTCTTAAAAAAAGTAGCCATCCGACTAATGCGATAGATGTCCTGATAGCTATCAAAAATGGCATATAAAAAAAGCCAACCAAAAGGAATTAAGATAATTCCAAGATAGAAATTAGGATCCATCAGCAAAGCCCAATCAAAGGCGTTGTTTTCCATCGAAACCTTACGATAAAGGAAAAACAACGTCCAAGCCAGCATAGCGGTCAGGAAGTCAAAAACCAAATAGATTAATAAACCGTTTCGGTGTTGGCGCGTCATTATTTTTGGCGTAAAAATTTCACATTATCAAAGTAAAGCTTCGCTTCGGGGTCCTCACTCGGTTTGGCTGTACGAAAAGCGATTTCGAACTGAGTCGCCTCAATATTAAGTAGTTGTGCAATGGGTTCTTGTAAGCGAACATAAATTTTCCGCCAGTCTTCCCTTGCCTTCATGCCAAGGAAAAAATTAACTCCTTTAAAATTTCCTAAAGCATCATACCCAATAACTCCGATTTCAAAATCGATATCACTTTTGTAATGCAACTCCATAAATTCAGCTCCCCCAAAACCATTTCCATTAATCGAAAAGTAAGGTATTCCCGTTGAAATCTCTAAGGTGCTCACGCCTTCGCTTATCGTGGCTAGACCAAACTTCCCATCAATAGCTTCACTAGGCGAATTGATAGAGGGAATAGAGCCTCCATCCAATTCATTCAGATTCAAATCTACTTTTGAATCCCAATCTTTCTCATAAATTTCGATTTCACTAAAACTCCGATAAGAAGTACTCGGCGAGATGGTGACTACTTCCCCCGGTACCAAGGTAGCTGTAGTTTCATAACGTTCAAAAAAAGGATATTCAGAACGAAAAGACAAAATCCCATTTTCAACAACGCCCGAAGCAATAACAACGGATTGTTCTCCACTCATTAACACTGGAATTTCAGCAGGCAGGTTAAATGCGCCAATAGCTTGATTATCAACAAACACCCAAACATCACTAATTTCCTGCAAGCCTGTGCCTTGGGCGTTGACGGCATCAATTTTCAAAAATGCTGGAATCCCTTCTTCAGGATTGACGACTTCGCAAGCGCTGAAATGCACTAGCAATACGACAAGGAAGATAGAGAATGGATTTGGCATCCAATGCCTAAAGAAATACTTAGTTTGCATCGTATCTTGTTGATTCATTCGTTACTAAAAAAATATGCGCAGTAGAAGAATTTGAAAAAAAACTCCTCATTATACACCTCCCAACGTTCGTAGATTTCGTTTTTCAATCTCCATTATAACTTGGTGCGCAATGGATAAAGCTTTTATACCGTCTTGCAAAGATACTTTAGTCGGCACATCTTCTACAATACTTTTAGCAAAAGTTTCCAATTCCATTTTTATAGCATTGACAGGAAGGACTTCTGGACGACTCATTTCGATAAGTTTTTTACCCTTTTGTGTCTCTAACTCCATGAGATGCGCGTCTTTAGGAATAGCTTCGTCACCTTCATCGTACAAGCGAATAATATCCGTTTGCTTGGCTAAAAAATCCATACTGATATAAGCATCAGGCTGAAAAAGTCGCAATTTACGCATTTGCTTCATCGACATTCTACTAGCCGTAAGGTTGGCAACACAGCCGTTTTCGAATTCTATCCGTGCATTCGCAATATCCGGCGTATCACTTACCACCGCCACACCGCTTGCACTGATGGCCGTCACTTCCGATTTCACCATTGCCAAGACGATATCCAAATCATGAATCATCAAATCCAAGACAACAGAAACATCTGTTCCTCTAGGATTAAACATCGCTAAACGGTGTGCTTCGATAAACATCGGAGACAAGGGAACCGATTCCAAGGCCAAGTAAGCAGGATTGAAACGCTCCACATGCCCTACCTGAATCTTAACAGGATGTTGTTCTTGTAATTGGACAAGCGCTTCGGCTTCTTTTAAGGTATGAACAATAGGTTTTTCGATAAATACATGCCTATTTTTCTCCATAGCCGTCCTGGCTAAGTCAAAATGGGCAACGGTAGGCGCTACAATATCCACAACATCAACGGCCTCTATCAAAGATTCTGCTGAAGGAAAGGCTTTCAGTCCAAATTCCTCACTCATCTTAGCTGCTCGCCGCTCGTCAGGATCATAGAACCCAACAAGTTGATACTCCGACAACTGTCGAATGCATTTTACATGGATACTCCCTAAGTGTCCAACACCTAATACACCTATTCTTATCATGCCGTGAAATTAGCGTATTAATTGCTTATTTTTATAAAATGAACGTCAGATTTAAAGATAAGGGCTAATTGTTTTCGACACTACCCTCCCCCTAAAACCTGTAGGGGCAATCCCTTGTGGTTGCCCTTCTGTGGTTGCCCTCTGAATCCCTATTTTTATTTATCGTAAAAAGTCTCGACCTGTACAAACCAAGTATGACAAGGCTTCTATCCCACTAAGCAGCCGCCTCAAACGTACCACGTCGAGTTTTTTGATGCTTGCGAATTTCTTGGAATTTTAGCCTTTTGTATCGGCAGTTTATAAAATCGTGAATTTCCTCGACCTGTACAAACCTCAAAGCTAGAGTTACAAAGGGCTTGCTGATATTTAGCCTAAATTTCGCTTGCGAAATTTGAAGCGCCGTTAGGTGCGACCCCGTCTGTAGCCCCGTGCAAAAGCGCAATGCTGTTAAGTTAAGGAATTTATGTTCTTGCTTTTGAATTAAATAT
>JAHDHB010000506.1 GCA_020631545.1 Saprospiraceae bacterium
TAAATTATCCGTCAAAAACTTTGTGTCTCTGTGTCTTTGTGGCCAACTTTATAGGCTCTCACAGCGTAAATTGCATAAGCTTAGCCGATCTTACTATTTGCTTTAAAGGTAATTAACTTCTTTCTTGATTAAAAACTTTGCACAAAAAACAAACTTTCGGCGTTGTGTGTACATTATCCTTGAAATAAATGGAGATTGAAAAGATTCTTCTTTAACAGCCCTCAAGCTTAGTTCTTGGAATATTTTTTTCGATGTGCCATAACCAAGACGAGGACTCGGCTATAACTCTCAATTCCGTCTTTTACTCCTTGAGCTTTGAGAAAAGCATCATTCAAAGGCGCAGCAGAAATCCAGTCTGGATATTTTGCATTATTTTGCTTAATAGAGGTCAAATCTGTTAAAATTGCTTGAGGGATTTTTTGCTTAGTAGCTTCGTAATGTTCTTTCCCATAACGCCGCATGGCGCCTAGTAAATATCGAAGATAACTTAATTGGCCTGCATACTGGATGATAGGCTTTTGTGATTGGCTACAGGCTAGATATGCCCAAAAATTACAGGTACCTTCTGCACCGAAACCATATCCATGAGTGAGCTCGTGTGCTAGGGTAAACGGTTGAGAAAGTGGATGTAAGCCACCATCAATATGGCCTTCTCCAATGAAAGGAATATAGATCCCTGCGGTACCAAAATGAAGTAGAATTCCCTTCGGGAGTAAGGTTCTTCCCCGCATTTTACCTGGAGTAGTATAGCCGTATTCTTGCAATACCTCAACTAAAAGTGAGCGCATCGTGGATTCTAAGTCACTCGGCAAATGCTGTTCACCCAAGGCTATTTCTTCGTTTTGGTCAATAGATTGTCTTAGTGAATAAGCTTCTTGTAGTAGTAATTGGAATTCTGTATCCAAAGCTAAAGAGTCTGGAGCTGAAAGACTTAGTGCTAGTTGTGTTTCGACAGGGATTCGACTATAATTATAGCCCCAAAGGAAAAGAAAGAAAAAGATGACGGCTCCTAAGAAACCTCCTAGTCCCAGAAAAAAATTGACTAAACTTTGTTTCCATGTAGACTGTCGAAAAGCTTTGATAAATCGATAGATGGACAAGCCTAAATAAAACAACAAGGCTCCAGCCAGCAAATAGAATAAGGGAAAAGGGGCATTGGTTACCGTTAGATCGAATAGCCAACGAATCCCACTAAAAATTCCTCGACTGTAAACATATTCGGTTACGGTAGGGAAAAATCCTAGGAGTATTCGTAATAAGATGGCTGTAAGGCCAAGGAACATCCAAAAAATGGAAGGTCGTTTTAATTGATCTAAAAATGTCTTACGCATAGAAACCAAATACGATGTAAAATGTACGAAATAAGAAGTATGATGTAAGGACTATGATAAATCTTTGGGAGGCTATACAGATTATTTTGCCCAAAGGCTTACTTCCTACATCATACATCGAAAATCTTATTTCATTAGTCTTATTTCTTCATAACCTTATAGCCCCAAGACTTGCCATTGCTGTCGCTGATTTTTATGACATATAAGCCTGTAGACCAGTTTTTTGAAGAGATGCTCAAGTTGTTTGTATTAGGCATTAAATGTTGTTGTAAAATGCGTTGTCCCATTAAGTTGAAAACCTCTAAAGTGCCTGATTCTTTCCATTCTACTTGGAGTTGGAGTATATCTTCTGTAGGATTTGGAAAAATAGAAACGTTGTTAGTCCAAGAAGGCTCCTTGGTTCCAGAAACCAGCGTACCATTCAGGCTATGTCTGCTAAAGAAACTCCAAATTGTTCTACTAGCATTAAAATCCTCACTGGTAACGCCAATGATAAAAGAAGCACCGGGCCAAGTATGCTCTCCGCCATTTACACGGTATAATTCGACCTCTGTCCCATTATCTCCTTCACCATAATAAAAATGGGTAGTAGTACAGTTATCTTGCGTGCTAATGTCTTCTAAATCTACGGATTTTGGGACAAGTAAGGTGTTGTTTTTTTGTGCCCAATAATCGATGCCACCTTCTGCGGAATAGTAAGAACCAGCAACACCATTATAATTTACAGTAGGGTCAGCAGTACCAGATATTTGCATGACAGAAACAGGGCGTGTATTTTGGCAAGTATTGGCAATTTCATAGGGGAAAGCACCTGTAACAGAAGCTATAGCAGCTATCTTGTCTTCCAATTCACATGCTAGGCGGTAACTCATAAAACCACCATTGGACATACCTGTGGAATAAACCTGCGTGGTTTCGATATTATATTGATTAGCAAGCGTATCTATCAAAGCCGAAAGAAATCCAACATCATCGACGCCAGAAGAAATAAAGCCACTATTCCAATAACGGAATCCTTCATTATCAAAGGTTCCATTAGGGTATACGACGATGAAATTATTGATGTCGGAGACCTGATTGAAGCCGGTATAGTATTCTTGCTGAAGATTATTGGAGGAATATCCATGCAAATTGAGGACTAATGGTGTTGGGGTATTGGCATCATACCCGTTAGGTAGATGTAAGTTGTACTCACGTAAAATTCCATCATGCATAAAACTTCCTGATTGTCCAAAAAGGGCGGAAGAAAAGCAAAGTAAGCCAATAGTTAAGAATAAAAAGGTATAAGTGTGTTTCATAAAAGAAAAATTTGTAGGGATTCGAGGTGAAATGGGGAGGTTTTTAGCCGTTGATTTTATAGAGAAATGCTCCATTTACTCTATGAAACAACTGAAAATCAAAAATACCCTTATTATTTAAGAAAAGCGAAAGATTAAAATGTAATGTTGGATTTGATGGGCTGAGTGCTTAGGGACAAGGGAATATAGTCCTGTTTTACAAGGATAATCAATGCTTTTTAGGGAGTTCCTCAGAAATGTTAATAACTGATGTTAGTCGTTTGTGTAAAACTTCATTTTGGATAAATTGAATTTTCCTTTAGGAATAAGCACCTTTGTACTAGCGACAACGAAATGAAGTTTTTAAAAGTAAGAGCTTCTATTCCTATGGCTTAATTTTATATTAAGCAAAAACTTTACCTTGTCAATGGCATTCTGGCTTGTAATTCAGGTAATCCAATCATGCACGGATAACCTATTTACAAAATAGGACAGAATAGTATTGCTTAAGGTAAATTATTATACCTGAGCTTTTTGTAAGAAGATCGGGTGTCGGTAACGCTTTTTTAACGAACATCCCATGTTCTAGTAACAATAATTCGTTTTTAAAGCCCCGGCAAAATCATCAGTACTAGGTTTATTCCTGTACTTAAGGTTAAAAGAGGTGCCATTCTCCTATGTTTGGTACCTCTTTTTTGTTTATAGCATTCATATAATAAGGAATAACTAAATTATCTAAGCTGGTTTGATGTTTTTGGTAGTAAGTTTTTTATACCTTTTGATAAAGATAGATTTTATAATTCTCTCCTATATCACCTGTCACTAATCTAAAAGCTATATATCCAATTCTTTGTCAATATTGTTTAATTTTGTGGTTGAGAGGTATTGTTTAATAAAAATAATTTTCATTTCTATGTACCTATAGCGCAATTTTTTCGTCCAACACTCTAAGAGCTTGTTAAAAGCACTTATATTTATTGAAGTTTGAGTTTGCACCGAAAAGTAGGAATTAACGAAAACATATGATTTGTGATGTAAAGATGTATGAAACTCTCATGGCGTAAATTAATTTTTGCTAGTACATATCATGCTTCTTAAATCCTACATCGTATTTTTTTCGGAGTGGCCTCAAAGTTTTTATTTAACTAAAGTTTCGAATAATCTACTAACGCACGATATCCTTGAAAACACTTTTTTGCATACCACCACTTACTCAAATTAACACGCCATATCCTTCTACGGCTTATTTGATGGGGTTCTTGAAGGGGAGAGGGTACGATGTATACCAAGCGGATCTTGGTATGGAGATGATTTTGAGACTATTTTCGAAGGAAGGATTTAGCCGATTATTCAAGCAGATTCGAGCGAATAAAACAGCAGAGTTGTCTGAAAATGCTTGTCGTATGCTGTATCTAGAACAGATTTACTTGGAAACCATTGATCCTGTAATTCGTTTTTTGCAAGGCAAAGATGACACGCTTGCGTATAAAATCTGTGCAGGGGATTACTTGCCGCAGGCTTCTCGGTTCACCAATACAGATGATCTTGATAATGCATTTGGAGGAATGGGAATTCGGGATAAGGCGCGTTATTTAGCCACCATGTACCTAGAGGATATGGGAGATTTGATTTTAGAAGCAGTTAGTCCACATTTTGGATTTAGTCGTTATGCAGAATCAATTGCTACATCCGCTACTTCTTTTGATCCTATTGAAGAAGAATTGACCAAGGAGAATACCTTGATAGATAAGTTTTTATTAGAAGTTTTTTTAACGAAAATAGAGCGCGTACAGCCTGATGTTGTTGGATTTTCAGTTCCTTTTCCAGGGAATTTATACGGCGCTTTGAAATGTGGTCAGTACTTGAAAACACATTTTCCGCACATAAAGATTTTGATGGGAGGTGGATATCCTAACACAGAATTAAGGGATCTTTCCGACGAAAGGGTGTTTAAGTATGTTGACTTTATCACTTTGGATGACGGGGAGGGGCCTTTATTAAAATTAATGGCGTACCTCAAGGGGCATGGAACGAAAAAAGACTTGCAGCGAACGTATCTCCTAGACGATGGAAAAGTAATTTACCAAAATACTTGTTTAGATAAAGATATTCCACATACGGAAATTGGTTCGCCTGACTATACGGGTTTGCCTTTAGACCGTTATCTCTCTACGCTTGAAATGTTGAATCCCATGCATCGCCTTTGGAGTGATGGCCGTTGGAATAAATTGACGATTGCTCACGGTTGTTACTGGAAACGATGTTCTTTTTGTGATGTAACGTTGGATTATATAAAACGTTTTGATGCCGCACCTGCTGAATTGTTGGTAGATCGTATAGAAAATGCGATTACCCAAACGGGTAATACGGGCTTTCATTTTGTCGATGAAGCAGCGCCACCACTAGCTTTGCGCGATTTAGCAGTGGAGTTGTTACGCAGGAATGTTGGAATTTCATGGTGGGCTAATATTCGTTTTGAAAAAACCTTTTCCTACGATCTTTGTCGTCTACTAGCAGCTTCCGGATGCATCGCTGTTTCTGGAGGATT
>JAHDHB010000507.1 GCA_020631545.1 Saprospiraceae bacterium
GCCTAAATTTCGCTTGCGAAATTTGAAGCGCCGGTAGGTGCGACCCCGTCTGTAGTCCCGTGCGAAAGCGCGGGGTTTAAAGAAAACGGTTACCCTCCAAAACTAACACAATTCTCCAGTATTATCAAGGGTTTCAGCCCCAAAATACAAAATTAAAAAAACCTTAAAAAAACACTATTTTTATTTCAAAAATTACAAAGATGAGTGTTCTCCTTTAGCCATTGTTCTTTTTTCTTATAATCGGGCATGACCTTAGCTACAATCGCCCAGAATTTGGGTGAATGATTCATTTCGATGAGGTGGGAAAGTTCGTGGACGATGACGTAATCAATAACATCATCAGGAGCGAAAAGTAAGCGTGTAGAGAGATTGATATTTCCTCTGGTAGAGCAAGACCCCCAATTCGTTTGATTAAGCTTAAAATTGACCTTTCTGATGGGTTTCTGAAAATAGTGATCATTCCAGTAGAATACTCGCTCTGTAATATCAGGAGTACGGTGATTCGCTACACAGCGAGAAACCAAATGACGAATCGTTTTTTGCAAATGATGACCTTCCTCAAGATTGCTTAACGTAAGCGAAATAACATTATCCTTAAATTTGGCGGTATGCGTTCGAACCGCTTTCGTTTGCATCTGTATGGTATACTGGTGTTTTCCTACCGTCAATTTAGCGCCATCCGTATATTCTCGTCCAAAAAGATGGTTGGTCAATTTCTCATTTTTATTCAAAGTTTCCTTGAGCCAATCCTTAAAACGCTCCCAATGCTTTTCACGTTCTTCTTTTGGCATTTGCAAAGGCCATCTTAAATGAGCTGCTGTACCCGTCAAGGAGAAACGGACGTTCCTTCTATCTTCCCAATAAACTTTAGCAAGCATATCTCGGCCATTGACGTTTAGGCTTGTACTTTCTGTCTTGTAGGTTCTCTTACGTTTCTTTTTCAACACAATATTCCTAGTTTTATCTTGCTCAAAAATACACATAATGTCGTTAAAACCGTGTTAAAGTGTAGATTAAACCAACCTTTAGCCTGAAAATTGCCGTTTATTGACCAATGACATGGAAGATGGCGTATTTTTCTACAAAAAATGACCGTTTTCGGTCAGGCATTAAACGAGAAAAAACACCAAAAAAATAAGCGACTGTATGCTAGTGAATTTTAGATTTAAAGAAAAATTTGTTTCCAAAAGACTTTTTTAATTAAATTTTACTCCTTTTATTTGTAGTAGAATTTAGTACCGAATTTACTATTCTTGCCGAAACAAAATTTTTAAAACTTATTCAAAAAAACTATTTTCTGCTTATGACGCAAAATTTACGTTGAAAACTACCTTTTGTCAAAAAACCAATCCTAGTACTTCGGCTACCCAAGAGGCACTAGAATTGGCAAAAAGTAGACACAAGAAAAAATCATCAAAAGATAGGATGATCTTCTTTGGCTACTTCATTAAAATTGAATTTTGATATGAATGAAATGAGTTTTAGTACAGTCAGTGTAAACGTCCAAAAACAAACCATCTGGGACGTACTTCTTGATCGCATTGTTCATCCAGAGCGTTATTTGATAGGTGTTCTTGAGAGCTCTATTATCAAAAAATCATCCGATGTTATTATCCGCCGTATGCGCACCACACTAGGAGAGGTTATCGAACAAATCACCATTGATGTAACGAACTGGATTATTACTTCTCAATTTGTCCAACACCCCTTATTTACAGGCACGACAGTCAATCGCATTTTACCTACGCAAAGCAGCGCTCCTTTTTCAGTAGTTACTTTTGGTAGAGCATGGAAGCCCAAAGATCCTGCTTTCACGCTTCAACCTCCTGTAGCTGGGGCAAAAGAAGAGTTACTGTATACCAAGAAAATTGCCGAACGGTTTTCGGCTCGTTGATCTATGTTTTAACATCTGCTAAAAAAGAGGCTGCTTTGGAGGAAGGCAGCCTCTTTTTTTGTTTCAACAGTAAAAAATCTTCAAATTTGGCAAATATCTTTGTCACAAATCAAACTATTTAAGGAATAAGCTATCCTACTTCTCCAAAAAATAGGAACTTCCGAAATGAAAAATAATATAGCATCCAAAAAACTTATTCCAAACAAATAACAAGTCCACTAAAAAAATATTAGTAAAACAAAGTCAAAAATTCCCCCTTCCCCTAAATCAAAACCTAAAATACTGTCTCACAAAAAATTACTTCAAAAAAGTATCTATTTCACTTTTCCTACCCCAAAATTACATTTAAAGCCTCGTCAAACCCTTCCTAAAAGCATAATCAACGTCCAACACCCAACGTCATTCCTAACTTTTACGGATAACAAAACCCATACCTGACGATATTTCGCCATAGGTAATTACTAATTTTCAAGCAATCTAGCCTACTTCTTTGTCATCTATTAAATCTCTACAACAATCAACGTCACGTTTTGTTTTAACAAAACTGACAAAAAAACGAGCTAATAAGTCACAAATCAATAAAAAACAGTTCAAAATGAGTAATGAAATACTTTAGTATGATAATAGCAGTACGGAACATAAAAAACCATTACAGCTAAATCAAATAATCTCCCACACATTAGTCAACTATTATCCCTAAAGCTTTAACTACTAACCAATAGTAGAATACATATACCAGATTTACTACGAAGCTTACACACTAAACCTGAGATTATGACCTATATTTACCGTTTTTCTTTTTTACTATGTTTTTTTACGTTAAACACCAGCTTTGCGCAATCGATGTGGACAGACCACTCTATTTCTCAATCGGCCAAGAAGAGCTTACAAAGTATTGAGCACCCTGAACTCCCAAAAGCATTTCGTCTACTAGAGCTTGATAAACAAGCTTTTGAACAAAAGGTTTCGAAGAAGCTTACAAAAAATCAAGTATTCGAATTGCCTTTACCCAATGGTAAACAAGCATCTTTTGTCGTCGAGCCATCGACCATTCTGCCCCCTGACCTAACAAACAAATACCCTGATATCCAAACCTTTAAGGGATACAGCGTTAACAACCCCAAATGGACGATTGGTTTTGTTTGGACGCCGAGTGGTTTTCACGCCATGGGTACAAACCAAGAGGGTACGTTCTTTATTGACCAAGTCATGAACGGTAATAAGACCCTCTACATGAGCTATTTTGCTAAAGATGAAGCAAATGGCCTTACGCCTTGCTCCACCTTAGAAGCGGATTGGGATAATAAGGCTAATCCCGCTTCAGCCAATAAAATCACTGGGCAATCTGTAGGCACAGAGCTTCGAACTTACCGCTTAGCCATTGCTTTCGTTGGTGCTTTGACCTTTAGCTATGGCGGAAAAGCACCAGCTATGGACAGGGTCGTAGAAATCGTTAACGACCTGAACGTCATTGCTCAAAGAGATCTAGCGGTGAATTTCGTCTTAGCGGCTAACAATGATCAAGTAATTTTCACACCTCCACAAGATCCCTATACAGGCAATCACGTAACGGAGAATTCGGGTATCCTAAACGCTAGACTAGGCGTCAACAACTACGATTTGGGAATGGTTGTTTTGCCAAATGGAGGAGGTATTTCCTACGTAGGTGTTACTTGTTACAACACCTACAAAGGAGGAACAATGGGAGGCAATACGCTAAGGGTTATTGCTCATGAAATCGGCCACAACATAGGCGCTATCCACACCTACAATCATTGCCCGGGCTATGGCGGTGCTAGCTATGAGCCAGGTAGTGGCAATTCGATAATGTCGTATGCAGGACTTTGTGGAAATAGTAACATGCCTGGAGGACAAATCTATCAATTTAATTCAAGCAGCTTTGACCAAATCTATAATTACCTGTACATCGGTTGGGGAAGTTGTGCATCCGTTTCTCCTACCGGCAATACTCCTCCTACTGCTGATGCTGGTACTGGTGGCTTCTACATTCCTGCTTCTACACCTTTCACCCTCAATGGAATTGCTACAGATGACCAAGGAAATGCAGCCTTAACTTATAGCTGGGAACAAATCGATCAGGGAGATGAGCTATCTCCTTGGACACCAAACAACAGTGTGCCGCTATTCCGTATTTATCCGAATTCGACAACGCCAGCGCGTACATTCCCCGAATTGTCTAAAATCATTGCTGGAACTTCGGATATTGGAGAAGTGCTCCCTTCTAGTTCGAGAACGCTCAATTTCCGCTTTACCGTCAGAGATAACCACCCTGGCGGAAGCGGTATTGCGAATGATAATATCCAGTTTTTTGTAGAAGGCGATGCTGGGCCTTTTTTAATCAATACACCAAACGACAATCAGACCATTTGGTCTGTTGGACAAAATAGAACCATCACTTGGAACGTAGCCAACACAGATATCGCGCCAATAAATGCAACAACTGTAAACCTTTTGTTATCAACGGATGGAGGATTCACCTACCCTATTACCCTAGCGAGTAATGTTCCTAATGATGGGAGCCATGAAATTACGGTTCCGAACAATGTAGGAAACCAAAACCGTGTCAAGATAGAAGCCAGCAACAATATTTTCTTTGACATCTCCAACAAGAATTTCGAAATCGTGGGCGCCAACACCTATGATTTCACCGTAGCTCTTGAGCATCCTACCAAAAGTATTTGCAACGAAAATAGCACCGACTATCAACTTGAGCTTCTTGGTTTAGGAAGCTTTAATAAAAATGTTAACCTAAGTATTAGTGGTCTTCCTGCTGGTACTATTGCCAATATCCCTGCCGCTGTAGCCCCTAATTCTACAACGATAATAACACTTGATAATTTATCTTCACTAGCACAAGGACTTTATCCGATGACGCTCAACCTTGATGAAGCAGGGGGGGGCATTAGTAAAACACTAAATTTTGCCCTTATCATTCGAGGCTCAACAGAAAAGAAATCGGGCAATTCCATGAATTTCGACAACAACAGTTCTGTTTTGATTCCTCAAGTAAGCTCGGACTATAAATTTGGCACCGAACAAGACTTTAGCGTTGATTTTTGGATGAAAACGACCTCTACAGACAATAAAAATGCTCTAGTGTCTAACATCAATTGGAACTCAGCAACCAATAAGGGCTGGGTGGTTGGTTTAAGAAATGGTAATATCCGATTTAACATTGCAGACGGAAGTCAGCGTGTCGAATTAGGTCGAACAAATCCCGTAAATGAT
>JAHDHB010000508.1 GCA_020631545.1 Saprospiraceae bacterium
TTTTACGCCAAAATCCCGATAGCTATCGTGGATAGCTAATGGCGCAGCCGTCTTGAGTCTTATATGGTTGAAAATCGCCAAAATGACAAATCGACATTTCATTTTCTGCACCAAAAACGCAGAAGTCGACGCCCAAAAGCCTAACTCTAAACGAACCAACTATTTAATCATTTTCAGGAAGGTACCGACGAACCAGTGTTGGTCTGCTTTGACAAGACTATCGAGCGTTGTGTCTGCTTTACTAGCGAAAAGGTTAATGTCTTTGATGACTTTTGAGAATTCTTCGGTTTCTGCATTGCCTTGAATTTCTTCAACTTGTGTTACTTCTTGCAATACTTTTAGGACCGGCTCCAGTTCTTTTTTCTTACGTTGAATCGTGATTTTACGAACGACTTCCCACATGTTTTTTTCTGCTACGAAAAATTCTTTACGTTGGCCAGGAACGAGTTCTTTATACACTAACCCCCAGTCGATAAGGGCTCTGATATTCATATTGGCATTGCCTCTAGATATTTTTAAATCTGCCATGATGTTTTCGGCAGACATGGGGGTAGGAGAGACCAATAATAGCGCATGAATCTGTGCCATAGTTCTATTGATTCCCCAGTGAGAGCCTAAAGTGCCCCACGCTTGAATAAATTTTCCTTTTCCTTCTTGTAAGTCCATACCCAAATATAAGCTTAATTTTCTAACTTTCAAAAGTTATTGAAAGTTTATCAATGGACACATTTTCAGAGATTCCCTTTTCCTAATTTTACAAGTCTTGATTTTTTTGTCTAGATGAAGTAAGTTCCTTCTCTTATAAAGTGGTCTTTTTCGTTTATAC
This sequence comes from Saprospiraceae bacterium, assembly GCA_020631545.1. GTDB lineage: Bacteria > Bacteroidota > Bacteroidia > Chitinophagales > Saprospiraceae > JAHDHB01. Next base: position 827 of record JAHDHB010000508.1, read on the forward strand.
ACTGTATAACTCCTAAATTCTGCGTACCTTTGCAGCCGTTTAAGGGGTTTCACGATGAGGAGCCTCATTTTTGGGTAGGAAGTAGGGATTGTTCCTACGAAATTTTAACACAACTATGCTTACAGTAAATGGCCTAGGCCTTCAATATGGCAAACGCATCTTGTTTGATGATGTCAGCCTCAAATTTACCAGAGGAAATTGCTACGGGGTTATCGGTGCAAATGGTGCTGGTAAATCTACTTTTTTGAAAATTCTTTCTGGAGAAATCGATGCCATGCGCGGCCACATTGCCTTAGAACCGGGCAATCGTATGGCTGTGCTCAAGCAGAATCACTTTGAATTTGAGGAGTTTCAAGTATTGGATACCGTTATCATGGGGCATCGTAAGATGTATGATATCATGGTCGAGAAAAATGCCATTTACATGGATCCTGAAGCTTCTGAAGCGGATGGCTTAAGGGCTGCGGATTTGGAGAATGAATATGGTGAAATGGGCGGCTGGACTGCGGAAAGTGATTCCGCTGAGTTGTTGAGCATCTTGGGGGTAAAGGAAGATTTGCATTATAAGCAAATGAAAGAATTGACGGGATCGGAAAAGGTGAAGGTTCTATTGGCTCAAGCTTTATTTGGTGAACCGGATATTTTGTTACTGGATGAGCCTACGAACGACTTGGACGCGGAAACCGTAACTTGGCTAGCGGATTTCCTTGCGGATTATAAGAATACGGTGATTGTGGTTTCTCACGACCGTTATTTCTTGGACATGGTTTGTACCCACATCGTAGATATTGACTTTCAACGAATTCGAATCACCACTGGAAATTATACCTTCTGGTATGAAACGAGTCAGTTGATGACGCGTCAAATGGCGAATAAGAATAAGAAGACGGAACAGAAGCGTAAAGAATTGATGGAGTTTATCTCTCGTTTTAGCGCCAATGCTTCAAAATCTAAGCAAGCAACGAGTAGAAAAAAGGCTTTAGAGAAGTTGAATTTGGATGAAATTCGTCCTTCTTCTAGAAAATATCCTTTTGTTCACTTCAAACCAGAGCGTGATCCTGGAGGGCAGATATTGAATGTCGAGAAATTGAGCAAGAAAAATAGCGCTGGTGAATTACTTTTCGGCGATGTTTCTTTCCGTCTCAACCAAGGAGATAAGGTTGCTTTGATTAGTCGTGATCCTTCTGCTCTAACGAGTTTCTACAATGTCTTAGCTGGTGAAGAACAGGCAGATTCAGGGATTATTGAGTATGGTCAAACCATCACTAAGGACTATTTGCCGAATGAAAATGACAGCTTTTTCAAGGAAGAAAACGACTTGGATTTAATCAATTGGTTGCGTCAATATTCTGAAGAAAAAGACGAGCAATTTATTCGTGGTTTCCTTGGGCGAATGCTTTTTTCTGGAGAAGAAGTCTACAAAAAATCGAGCGTTTTATCAGGAGGGGAGAAAGTTCGTTGTATGTTGTCAAAAATGATGCTTCAACACCCTAATTTCCTACTCTTAGATGAACCTACCAATCACTTGGATCTAGAATCTATCATTGCGCTGAATAATGCCTTGAAAGAATTCAAAGGGAATTTGATTTTCTCTTCTCATGACCATCAACTCATGGATTCTGTAGCGAATCGTATCATAGAAATTACGCCAAACGGTACGATTGATAGCCTGATGTCCTTCAATGAGTATATCAAGAGCGAGAAAATGAAGGCGCAACGCGAAGCGCTTTACGGCAAATCATTGGTGTAAGGCTTTTACAGGATAAAAATTCCCCTAATTGGGTGATAATAGAGAAAGGAGAATTAACTTTATAGTTAGTCCTCCTTTTTTGATCACACGTTTGCTATATGAAAGACTATTTACGCCAACTCTTCTTTCCTCACGACGATAAGCCGCAGCATTTTCCTGCCTTGGATGGCCTTCGTGGAATAGCGATTCTTTTGGTCTTACTCTCTCATACGAGTGCAAGGGGGCTATTATTCCACGAACACCTTGATTTTCAAAGAATGGGAAAGAGCGGTGTTTTTATGTTTTTTGTCCTTTCTGCCTACTTGTTAGATCGACAAATAGCGATGGCCTTGATGGCTGATAAGGCGTCAAAGCGGTATTGGATGAACTATTTTTTAAGGCGCTTTCTTCGGATATATCCGCTATTTTTTATCGCCTTACTTGTATTTTTTACCACGAATTATATGGGTATACCTACGCCTATAAAAACTATCAAAGATGTGGGAATGCATCTTTTACTACTAGAAGGAAAAAGCGTATTTTGGTCCATTATCGTAGAATTCAAGTACTATTTCCTTTCTCCCTTACTCCTACTCATCTGCCACAAGTATTTAAAGTGGGCACCTAAAAAATTACTCCTTTATTTCCTTGTTCTTCTCCTAGGCTCAATTGCTTACGGTCAGGTAGCGGGCGTTCATCTTCATGCCATTTTTCGTTCTGTTCCTATATTTTGGGTTGGTACCGTCATCTCCATTTATGAACTGCTAGGCCTCAAATTCCTAGAAAAGAAAGGATTTGCTATTCTTCTAGAAATTTTAGGTTGGCTTTCCATAGCGCTCATTTTCCTAGCAGCGCCCTACTATTTCCAGCTCATTTGGGGCTTTGAATATAATTTCGAAGGTGCCATATGGTACTTCCCTTTCGCCTTGCTCATGGGCTTTTTCCTCCTAGCCGCGAAACATGGTCAAGGTTGGCTTCGCCAGCTACTAGAATTTCGCCCTCTTCGTTTTTTAGGAACCATTAGTTTTAGCCTCTATTTGTTCCATGTTCCAGTGATGATCGCGCTTAGAAGGCTCCCGCTCAGTATTCCTTATGAAGATCGAATTTTCATCTTCTTTGCCTTAGTGATCGTGGTATCTACTTTGAGTTATTTGTTGATAGAAAGGCCTTTATCTAAGGTTCGAATTCAGTATTGATGTTGGACATAGGACAAAGGATAAAGGACATAAGACAAAGGACGAAGGACATAAGACAAAGGACATAAGACAAAGGACATAGGACGAAGGAGATAGGAACACCTTGTCGGCTGAAGCTGAGGTTACGAGAATCGATAAGTTTTATTCGTTTTTCATGGCTTTAATGAAATTCTTATTACTTTTGCCTTCGAAAAACAACTTGTCTGCTAAAGCGAACGTTACCTTATGAAAACGAAGCGATTATTGAATCCGGTGCTTGATTTTTGGGCTTTATTTTACCCGAAGCTTTGTATGGCTTGTAATGGGAATATGCGGCGAGGGAAAGACGTGATTTGCTTGTTTTGTAAGCGGAAATTACCGAAAACAGATTATCATTTGGTAGCAGAGAACCCGATGGCGGAGCATTTTTGGGGACGAGTACCCATTCACCATGCTGCGGCTTATTATTATTTTTCCAAGGGGACGAAAGTGCAAAATTTGGTTCATCAATTGAAATATGGCAATCGTCCTTGGGTAGGGGAGTGCTTGGGAAAATGGTACGGCACGGATTTGATGGAGAGTGAGTATTTGTGCGATGTGGAGGTGATTGTTCCGGTGCCTTTACATAAAAAAAGGAGAAGACTTCGAGGCTATAACCAAAGTGAAGTTTTTGCTAAAGGCTTGGCATACAGCATGAAAAAACCTTTGGTGAATGCTTTGAAAAGAAATATGCATACCACGACGCAAACGAAAAAATCAAGGTTGGAGCGTTTTGCCAATGTAGAAACAGCTTTTGAAATCGTGGATTTGGAAGCCGTTCACGGCAAACATGTGCTCCTAGTGGATGATGTGGTGACAACTGGCGCTACGCTAGAGGCTTGCGCGGCTAAATTGCTGGAATGTGAGGGAACGTCTGTGAGTTTGGCGACCATCGCTATCGCAGGAGGATTCTAGGGAGTACAGGGCAGGGTTGGTCGGTTCTAGAAAAATATAATACATTGGCATTATTTAAAAACTCTCCACATTAAGATGAAAGTTTTTTATTCTTTTTAAGACGAATCGCAAGACTATCACATCACCTTCCCCTCCTTCAAATACTCCTTCATCAAGTCTTTAAGACGAACAGTCGTTTCATCTCTCGCAAGTAACTTTAAACAAACCGTTTGAACGATATTCATAATATTAGCTCCAGTGATTTCGTAGCGTTGAGCGAGTTGGTTGAAATTAATAGACTGGTCGATGGTTACAGCTTTTGGGAAAACTTTTTGCCAGAGCAGGAGCCTTTCTTCTGAGCGTGGGAAGAAGCGTTTGGATGTATTGGGTTAGATTCTGCACGGATAATATTAACCCAACGCACATAGGCCATGCCGCAAGTGTGCGTGAGAGCTTGA
>JAHDHB010000509.1 GCA_020631545.1 Saprospiraceae bacterium
TCACGTTATGCTTATATCTTCTTATGAGCCTTATATGGTTAAAAATCGCCAAAACTATAATGCCACAATTCCTTGTGATTGCCCTCTTGTGTTCACAAAATAAGCCCATCCAAAAAATCAGCATACCGCGCATGGCCTACATCATTAAAATGGCCATCCTCTTGATTTAGATAATCACTAGGACGAAAAGCCTTAAAACGTTGGAATTCAAAGCCATCAAGGAGAATGCTTATTTCTTCATCAGAGATGTTTAGATTATTATTGGTAGGGATGATGCTGACGATTAATTTTGCTTGATGCTGTTGGCAAAGTTGGGCGATTTGTTCCAAATATTTGCGATTGACGGAATACCCGATTGTTGATTTTTCTCCATGTTCTGTCGTAGAAAGATAAGCAGATGAAAAACGACTGTCTACCAAAGGAGTCAACCCCAATCCACGCCAAAGAAAGGTTGTGACGCGTGTTTTGGCCATCCATCGATTAAATAGGTTTTCTTCCTGTCTTGGTATCGTAATTCTATCTAAAATATGCTGATAAACGCTGTCTGGATGTGGTAAAAATAGGCCATAAGCAGTGGCGTAAAGATTTCCTGCATTGGTCGGGTAGAGTAGGGGATAGTCTTGCCCAATAGCTCGATCATGCTCGCTGATGTCATTGCCTAAATATAAATTAACAATAACAATATCAGGCTCTAAGACCTTTAGGTAGGTTTTGGCTACGGTCATATACTGAGGTATATCCGCCCCCGAAATTCCTGTATTGAAAACCACATGCCCCTTGGCTGAAAGGTGGTCTGCAAAGCTACTGGTAATATTTTCAGCAGAATGCCCCCAAGTAAAAGAATCGCCAAGTAAAAGAACCTTCTTTTTGTTGGTTTTATAGTTTTTAAAAGGAATACTTCGAAATCCATCTTCATTTATAGGTGCTTGGAGATAGGTTAAGTAAGCACTATCTAGATTTGTTTTTTCAACCTTCTTTTTTAAGCTTGCTATGAAGGCTGAAAAGGCATTTGTTTCAGGAAAATTGGCGGCTGTTTTAAAACTTTCTCCAATACTATAAACTTCATTTAAGCAGCTATCCGAAGAGTACGAAAGATGTTTGTCATTTGCTTTGCTAATAAGGTAGTTACGTAAGTAATTTCGAGCATTATCATTCACCTTAAAGATGCCTGCTGAGTCCGTTGTAAATCCATCTAATAGATACAAACTATCTACTGTTTTAAAGTACTTAAAGGTGCCCCTTATACCCGGTTGATAACCTTGGGTCTTCATAAAGTATTCTAAGGGAATAAGAAGAATTAGGAGGAGAATGAAATTCCAGAAAACGAGTTTTTTCATGTCAATACGATGCTGATTTACTGACGCTTGAATAATAGGTGAAAATACTTTACTGTTCTAGCTTCGAGAGGTGTACAGGTTGCATGCTCTCACGCTATTTATCGTAAATGCCTAACCCCTCTTTTTTTTCCTGAATGGCCACATTTTTGACTTGAGCCGCTTTAGCCATGCCACTAGATTTTTTCCTTGTAAGCCAAGCCAAGCAATGGTGAATTTTAAAGTCCACCAGAATTGTTGAAAAAACCGCTTTGTTTTTTGATAGATTCGAGAAAAATAAACAAGGAAAAGGATGAGCATTAAGGAACAAAGATGAAAGCCTATTCGTCCCATCTGAAAATCATAATTCTCGCCTCCCGCGTGTAGGTGAAGCGGGGTACTGTTTGACCAAGCAATAAAGGCATCTGCAACAGGTAGAGAACCAAAGAGATAGCTTTTTTTTTCTTGGGATTTCCAAGATAAGCCAAAGGCTTCGACAGCGTTGCGCAATCCTTTAGCCAAATCATGTTGACCGAAGGCCTTCATAGTACCTATTCCTACTAGGGACGCAGCGCCCCCCACTTCCAAAATCACAGGACCAGAGTCAATATCTCCACCTCCCGAATAAAGAAGTGGGTATTCGCGAACGCCGGGCAGTCCAAAGCGATAAGTGACGAATTGTTTACGATATTTTTCGAATTGTTCTAAAGCAAATCCTTCATCGATATCTAATAAAAAACGAAGCATTAAACTCTGGGAGGAACCCCTTGCTCCTTCAACCTGAGGGCTAGTGGCATGTGGTATTAAGCCCGTTTCCTTATCTAATTTTAGTTGAACGTTTTTTAGCCATTTGGCTAAATCACTTTTAAAGGAGGATGGAAGGAGTTGATCGTGAAGGCCTAAGGAGGCAAGGGCTACCACATTATCTGCTGGCCATTCCATTCCGATATAGGACGGCATGTAGTTCCAGCCGTTGTCCGATAGCCCTTTTGCAATGGTTTTACTTTTTTCTTTAAATTCAGAAAGCTCACGAGTACTCGTATTCTCAATACCTTGACATTGAATGATTTTTCCTAGGAGGTAATTACTCCAACCTTGATAAAATGCACCATAAGTTGGGCGCATATCTTTACTAAAAGGTTGCCGACCTTCTGGAGAAAGAATTTGGCGGTAAGCCCATGTCGCCTCCGTCAAGGCATCTTGATGGAGTGGTGTCCCTGATTTTGCCCGTTGGCCTAATTGGCACCAAGCTAGGCCGTATAGCACATTTGTGAACACAAAACCTTCGGGATAAAGCTCTTGCATCTCCAAAGCTGCTCCTCCGTGCATTTTTTCTTTCAAATGTTGCAAATGAAACAAAACATCTTGGTTAATCGTCGCTCCATCTACTTTCGCATATTGCGGCATGTAATACAAGCGATAATTAAGAAACACTAGCCATAGAATGACTAGTGGAACTAATATTTTGTAAAGAAATGAAAGAAATTTACGCATGTAGTTTACTTATTAAGCCTGAAGTAGGGAGAATTGCAATGCTCCTGCTCCTCCTCCTTCTGCTATAATTTCTTTTTCAAAGCCATGATTCGGTTGTAGGAAGTTTGAATTCGTTCCTTGGTGATTTTGCCTTCGTCGACTAGCTTTCGAATGGCTTTAATGACAGTAGGCACTACATCTGGTTCATAAATATCAGGGATATTGTTTGAAAATATCATGACATCAACTCCTGCATTAATGGCTTTTTCTAGTGCAGTGGCAAGGCCATATTGCGTAGAAATCGCTTTCATTTGCATATCATCTGAAATGATTAAACCTTTGTATCCCAAGTCATAGCGAAGTAAGTCGGTCATTACTTTTTTAGAAAGTGTAGCTGGGTATTCTTCATCCAATTGGTTGTTGAAAACGTGGGCGGTCATAATCATATCACAAATACCTTCCTTGATTAAGGTACGATAGGGCGTCAGTTCCTTCGTTTGCCATGTTTGAGATACGTCCGTTACCCCTTTGTGAGAATCTGCCATCGCGCTCCCATGGCCTGGAAAGTGCTTGAGGCTAGTAAGGACGCCCGCTTTATGGTGCTCATCAATAACCCAACTCGCATGTTTCGATACTAGTGCTGGGTCTGCGGAATAACTTCGTTCAATATTGCCAATGGCCGGTGATTTGGGATTGATATTAACATCCACCACAGGGGCGAAGTTGACATTAATCCCATGTTTTGCCAATTTCTCTGCGGTTAATTGTGCCCAATACCTTGTAGAATCTTCTTGGTCAATCTCTCCTATACGTTGAGCGGAAATCGCTTCTTCAAATCCGTATTGCTCCTTGAGCCGGGTAACTCTTCCTCCTTCTTCATCTATGGCAGTAAAGAGCGGGATTTCACTAATGGCTTGAAGGTCAGATACTAATTTTTTTACTTGGGGACTGGAAACGATGTTGCGCGGCTTGTCTTTACGATTATTATCATAATTGTATAAAATGATACCTCCGATTTGATGTTTTTCAATATCCCGTCGGATAAGCGGTGCGGAGTCTAATTCTATTCCTCGAAACCCAACTAACAGCATTTGGGCTATTTGGCGGTCCAATTCATCTATTTCAGTTGTTTCAACTTCAGGTGTTTCTATCGTTGGTTCCTTGGTCGTCGTGTTGCAAGAAAAACTAAGGAGTAAAAGGTTAACAAATAGGAAAAGGCTTACTTTTTTCATTGGCTTTGTTTGAATGCATTGCGCATTATTTTTTACAAGTTGAAGAATTCTTTTGGGAACGGGGGGAGATTCTTCATGAGGCAAAAATACGGATTAAAATGGTGTGTGCCTCTAGAAAGCAATAAATAATGCGAAACAGGGACAATTTTCGATGTTTACCTTCAAAACTATAGGATGTTGATAACCGTAACTTTTCTATCCAATTAGTTGAAATTATAGGGAAGAGGGCCTTAAAAAACAAAATTTAGCGCCTAAAAAAATGGATAAATAGTATTGAAAATAAGGTAGATACGGAATTTGTTTTTAAGATGTTACGAGAGTGCTAATCTTTGATACTTTTGTACAAGTTAAAGTAATTAAAAGTCTGCTTCTTTGCGTTAAGAATTAAGTAATCTGTTTACATTGATTTATCGAAAGCGGTAAAGACCGTAAAATAATAGTTCTTGATTCTTTCAATGGTTTACTGAAAAGCATTCTGTATGGTGGTTTATCTTATCTTTTAGAGATTATGTCTTTCATAGCTGATATTTATTGTCTAATAGGGTCTTTAGTCTTTTAGAATAGGGATCAAGTACAATTAAGTAGTGTACATGTTTTTAGGAAGATAGTAAACTGCCTATGGAATGCTATTTTTGAAGAAATCGTTGTTCTTACAGTATGGAAGTTGTATGGGGGGAGTAGTTACCCGCCCATGGTGTTTAATATTGTGGCAGAATTCAATTTTGTCATTTATAGGGAGAGTACTGATGGTGCTTTCCCTTTTTTTTTGTGTGCAGTATTTTTGAACAGAACCACTAGCTTCGATTTTTCTTCGAAGGACTTTGCTACGCATTTCCAAACTTGATAAAAAAATTAGGTGTTATATATTTTGTTTGTTAGGCTCAGGTGCTTTTTTGATGCTTGGGCTTTTTTGTTTTTTTATAAAATTTACACCGACCCTAGTTTGGAATGCAAATGCTTGTTTGGCTATTCTTTGAGCGTAATCAAATTTTTGTGGGGAGTGTATTATTTAGTAATACTTCTATTTAACTGAATTGCAAAAGAATACATTTGCCTGACTATAGGGTATAATATATTAAGTTGATTTAAAGTTATAGATG
>JAHDHB010000510.1 GCA_020631545.1 Saprospiraceae bacterium
CTATATTCCATCGGTGGGAACATCTCTGCGTCTTTGAATAGCTTTAGGAGGGAGAGAACGGTTTTTGAAAAAATACCGACATTGATTCCCTTACTCAACATGCCTTCTACAATGCCGTTTTTTGCTAATTCAATCAATTTTTGGTGAATGAAATTACCGTTTTCCTTGTGGAAAGATTCCATTAGCCCAGGGTAATAATGCTCAATATCCGAATAGAAATTAGGATTGACAAGATCCATTCTGGTCATCAGAGCATCGTTCCATCGGAAGAGGGCTTCCATGGCATTCTTCGACGCCTTCATAATACGCTCATGCTCACGGCTCATCATGGCATCATAAGCGATTAGACAATGATGTAACAACTGCATTTTATTCTCAAAATGCTCGTAAAATGTTCTTTTTGAAATCCGAATATGCTTGGAAATTCTTTCTACTGTCACGGCTTTTACCCCATGATTTAGAAATAATTTTAAGGCTTCTTCTACTATACGCTTTTTAATATCCACAACGTTGTTAATCATTGAGAAAAAACGTTAAGAATAGAGCATGGAAGATGTTTTTTGTGTCTAAAACGTACAAAAAACTAAAGTGCCATGCTCTATTCTGATGCGCTTTTTTCTATTCAAAAAATATTATTTTCCAATAAGAGCACCTCCACAAACACGGATAGCTTGCCCCGTGATGCCAGATGTGCCCGGCATCGCTAAAAAAGTGGCTAAATCGGCCACATCCTCTGGTAATCCTCCTTGTGCTAGGTTACTTAATTTTCGGCCTACCGTCCTTGTCATAAAAGGAATTTTGGCCGTCATTTGCGTCTCAATAAACCCTGGGGCTATAGCATTTACCGTAATTCCTCGATCTGCTAGGATAGGGGCGAGGGATTCCGAGAAACCAATCAAACCAGCCTTAGAAGCGGAGTAGTTTGTTTGGCCTACATTTCCTGCGATACCAGAAATGGAAGACAGGCAAATAATGCGCCCCTCATCTCGCAACGTCTGCTCTAGTAAATGACCAGTAATCCCTAGGACTGCTTGCAAATTGATGTTCAGCACTTGTTGCCACTTGCCGATATCCATATTACGTAAGGTCTTATCGCGTGTGACGCCAGCATTATGGACCAAAATATCCAAGCCACCGAATTGTTCCAAGCAGTATTTTTCAATTTTTTGGCCAATTCCTTCTTCGGTGACATCACCTAATAACACTTTGCCGTTGATCGCTTTGGCTACGGTTTCCGCTGCTGCGCTTTCCTGTGGGCGGTCAAGAATGATGACCGTTGCGCCTTCTTGTGCCAACTTCTTCGCAATGGCCTTGCCTATTCCTCTAGAACCTCCAGTGACTAAAGCGACTTTGTTGGTCAAGGATTTTGCTAAGGCTAAATTTTCAGGCAAAACGGCTTCACTTCTAATATGAAAGACCTGTCCCGAGATAAAAGCAGAGCGTTTGGAGAGCAAATAGACGACTGGCGTGGCCAACCATTCCAATTCGCTATCAAAAATGGAAGCGCTGACCATCAACATATTAGCTGTGCTGCCTTTCCTGCCGACTTCCTTGGCTAAAGCGCGGGTAAAACCTTCTAAAGCCTTTACGGCTGCGCGTTGTGCTACATCGCCCACTTCCTTTTCTTCATCGGCTAAGATCAAAACACGTCCATTGGCAGCAAGAGCGCCAATTTTTTTATGAAATGCTTGGTATAGCGCTTCTAAATCCGAAGGATTCGCAATTCCTCTAGCGTCAAAAATCAAAAATGCCACCTTTCCTTCTTCATCCATTTTTACGAGTTCTGCTCCAGCATGGCCTAGGATGGTAGCTAATGTACCATTTTGTGTAAATCCTTTAAAAATCAAGGCCTTTTGTCCCTTCAATTCTTCCTCTTGCCAAGCACCTCCCGCCCGTTTCAATGGAGTAGGGACGGGGATGCCGAACATTTTTAATAACTTGTTCTTCATTTAATTATTTCAATATTTTTCGAGCAATCAGCTCTTTCATAATTTCATTCGTCCCTGCATAAATGCGTTGCACACGAGCATCCGCATAGGCACGAGCTACAGAATATTCCCAGATGTAGCCATATCCTCCATGTAGTTGTACACACTCATCAGCTACCTTACATTGCAATTCTGTGGTCATCAATTTTGCCGCAGAAGCCATGCCGCCATCTAGTTTCTTTTCGCAATGCAGTTCTACACAACGGTCTACAAAAACACGATTCAAAGCTACTTCTGAAGCCAACTCGGCTAGTTTAAAACGCGTGTTTTGGAACTCGGAAATAGACTTTTTGAAGGCTCGTCGTTCCTTGGTGTATTGAATAGTTGTTTTAAGTGCGGCCTCTGCTGCTGCTATAGCGCCGATGGCCACGACTAAGCGTTCTTGCGCCAATTCTGTCATTAAATAAGAGAATCCTTTTCCTTCTTGTCCAAGCAGATTTTCCTTAGGAACTTTGACATTGTCAAAGAATAATTCACAAGTATCTTGAGCGTGTAAACCTATCTTATCGAAGGGTTTGCCCTTGGTGAAACCTTCTGCATCAGCCTCCATGAGGAGTAAACTAATTCCTTTGGCTCCCTTACTCGGATCGGTTTTTACTGCCGTAACGACCAAATCACTCAAATAACCGTTGGTGATAAAGGTTTTAGAACCATTGACTAAGTAATGATCGCCTTTGTCTTCTGCGGTTGTTCGCATTCCTTGCAAATCACTTCCTGCGCCGGGTTCTGTCATGGCTACGGCAAGGATGGCTTCTCCCGAAATCATTTTTGGCACCCATTTTTTCTTGGCGGCTTCTGTACCATAATGCAAAACGTAGGGCGCTACGATGTCATTGTGTAAAGGATAACCAACCGCAGGCCCCGCACATCCCGTTAAGCCAATCACCTCTGTAAAGAGGGCATTGTAGCGGAAATCTGTTAAGCCCAAACCACCGTACTCTTCTGGTGCTTGCATGACTAAATACCCATTTTCTCCTAGTTGTTGCCACGATTCTCTAGAAACCATTTTATCTTTTTCCCATTGTTCATTATGTGGGACAATGATTTGATTAACAAGGTCTTCAAGGGCTTCTTTGAAAAGAAGATGCTCTTCTGTGTATATCGAACGAGGTAGCATTTTGAATAATATTTAGCATGGTCTTACAAGCAAATCGTATTTGACCATGAGATGGTGATTTAAATATAGTGGTAGCCTTAAATTGGCTTAGTAGATTTTAAGACATGTTGAAAAGATGAGGCTCTTCTTTAGTCCCTCTTTTTTGGAGTAAACTCAAAGATTTTATGCAAAAGATGAAAATCATCAAGCACGTTCTTAATGCTCTATGATAAATGCAACGACTTTCTCTGCAATGATTTCGCCTTTATCTTCTTGTAAAAAATGACCAGCATCGACAATCGTCTCGTGCTTTAAGCCTTTAGTACCTGGAACCATACTTTGGAAGGCTCTATCGCCTCCGCGCGTTATCGGATCTTTGTCACTAAATAAAGTTAAAAAAGGTTTTTTCCATTGCCCTAAAACTTCCCAAGCTTTTAAATTTGCTGCGGAAGCAGGGTCTTCTAACGATGTAGGCACTAAAGCAGGGAAAATACGTGCTCCTGCCTTGTAACTTTCATCAGGAAAGGGAGCGTCATAAGCTGCTTGTATCTCTTCTGTCAAAGGGGTAACAACAGCTTTTTTAATTACTTTTCCTACATTAAACTCAGGTACATCTTTGGCGAATTGCTGCCATTGTAAAAAGGCTTCCGGCATGGGGATTCCTCCTGTAGATAGAAAGGTATTCGCTGCTACGATCCTAGAAAAACGTTCCGGCTGTGCTGCTACAATTCTTAGGCCAATTAAGCCGCCCCAATCTTGACAAAACAACGTCACGTTCTTCAAATCTAAGCGCTCAATAAAAGCCGTTACCCAATCTACATGGCCTTGATAGCTGTAATCGCTCATCTCTGTTGGTTTGTCAGACTTACCAAAGCCTATCAAATCAGGGGCAATGGCACGGAAACCTGCTTTAGCAAAAACAGGAATCATCTTACGATACAAAAATGACCAAGAAGGTTCGCCATGTAACATCAAAACGACTTCTTCTCCACTAGGATTTTCATCTACATAATGCATTCGCAAGCCGTCTACTTCCAAGTAATTTGGCTTAAATGGATAGTTCGGCAAATTGGCAAAGCATTCTTCTGGTGTTCTTAAAAAAGGCATTTAATTAGTTAAGAGTTATTAGTTAGTAGTTAAGAGTTTTTTCTGTTAGGGCGTATTTGGGGGTAAAACCTTTCGTATAATCAGGACAGCAATTCTTGGTTTCACAAAAGCATTTGACAAGATATCGGGGTTTTGCAAGAGAAGGCGGTAGCCTTCGAGGTTCTATAGCAATGGGTTTCAACCCCTTGGTTCGTAAAATAAGCCACCAAGTTTTGCCAAAAATATGCAAGAAACCACTCATTAGCTACTGAAAATATGTTTTTTATGTCAAACCGAGAATTGCTATAATCAGGAAATCTTTACTCTGATTGGCCGCTAATTTTGTATTTTAGGCCTAGTTCAAAAAGTCGATTTTGATGATTTATATTAGCAATAACGCCACCATTTTCGTCTGTAACTCCGAAATTTAAAACATTGGTTAAACCGTGCATGTACCTGAAATCTATAGCGATAGCATCATTAATATGGTAGGAAGTACTTGCATGCAGCCCTAATTCAAATCGATTGATAAAAAAACTGTTTACTTTTGTTCCTGCCAAAAAACCGAGATCCGGGCCTAAGCCTAGACTCCATTTAGAGATTGGATAATACTTTACAGATAAAGGCAAATATAGCGTATGTCGGGCTACGTCATAGAATGTCTTATAATAGACGTATTTTAGTTCTACCTCCATGGTCGTTTTTTTGCGTAGTGCGGGAGATAAAAAGAAGCCTGCATGAACGCCAGGGCGAACTTTAGTCTTTAAATTGTCGTAGGCATCAGTTTTCGTAATGCCATAAGACAAGGTAGGCCCAGCGGAAACGCCGAAGTTTACTTGTGCAGATAACGACATCGTGAGCATACTCAAGAGTAAGGTGATAGTAAAAGACTTCATTGTAGTTGAGAGTTAAGAGTT
>JAHDHB010000511.1 GCA_020631545.1 Saprospiraceae bacterium
CGAAAGGGTTTACGAACAAAGCCCCCTTCAATTAAAAAAACTATTAACTCGTGGCTTTGCAGCCCGTATCAGACAAAAAACGACCACAACCACCATGAAAAACCTATTTTGTATTCAGGGAGGATTCCTCCTTGTCATTTTGCTTGGAATCAACTCAGTTCTACAAGGCCAATCCAGTTTTTGGGGGATGACCCCAAATGGCGGAAGTAATGGATTAGGCGTTCTATTTAACACCAATGCTGAAGGCGAAAACCTATCTAAAGCACATTCCTTTGACGCTGATATACAAGGCATTCGACCTGAAAGTGGTTTACTCAAAGCTAGTAATGGAAAACTTTATGGAACCACCAGCGACACCGATGCTTGTGGTGATGGGATTTTGTTTGAATATGATCCCAATACAGGAAGGTACCTAGAAAAAGCCTTCTTTAATGGCGACAATGGACGAAGACCAAGGGGGCGTTTAATGGAAGCTAGCAATGGCAAGATCTACGGCATGACCTACTTGGGCGGGGCTTCTGAATCAGGGGTTTTATACGAATATGATTATGTCAATAATACCCTTATTAAAAAAATTGATTTTAGTAATGCTAAAGGAGCAAATCCTACGGGTCATCTAGTAGAAGCCACGAATGGCAATTTGTATGGCCTAACATTCTACGGAGGTTCTGCCAATACAGGGGCTATATTTAAGTATGATTTTATCAATGACATCTATGAAAAAAAGATCGATTTCACCGCTACGACAGGTTTTTACCCTTACGGCAGTTTAATCGCAGCGGATAACAATAAATTGTACGGAACGACCAATCGTGGAGGCAAAAATGCCCAAGGTACTTTATTTGAATACAACCCTATCAATAACGAATATTTTATCAAATTAGATTTTGCGAATAATGACGGCATCCATCCGACGGGGTCAATGCTCAAAGCATCTAACGGAAAACTGTATGGAATCGTAGGCGAAGGCGGCATAAATGGCCGAGGAATCCTTTATGAATACGATTACTTCCTTGATGATTTTCGAAAGCTTTATGATTTTGATGTAACGAATGGCTACGGCATCACGCCGAATGCAGAACTGGCAGAAGGGGCAAATGGTTTCCTTTATGGATCTACAAACCAAGGAGGTTACTTTGGGCAAGGAGGCATCTTCGAATTCGAATTGGCTACTTCGACTTTTAGTCTAAAACAATTTTTCGATAATAATTTAATACGTAATATCTGCCATCTCACCAAAGTATCCAACAGTAAGTTTTTTGGCGTAACCATGCAAGGAGGAGAACGAGATAGAGGCGTTTTATTTGAATATGACCTCAATGCCAATGATTACAGTAGTCAAGTTGATTTTGGTCAAATCTTAGACGGCCATTCTCCTAACGGCAGCCTTATGGAAGCAACAAACGGGAAGTTATATGGTATGACTCCCGCAGGAGCTACCTGTCAAGATGGGGTTATTTTTGAGTTCAATCCATCCTTAAATTCTTATCTTGTTCTAGACAGCTTCTACCACTATGCGATAAAAAACGCCGAAGATGCTTTCATGCAGGCTAAGAATGGAAAACTCTATGCCGTAGCTTCTGATGGAGGCAACGGTCTAGGCGCTTTGTTTGAGTATACCCTAGGCACAGGCGTTACCCAAACCCATTATTTCATTGGCCCAAACGGTGCTGATCCGAAAGCTAGTCCAATTCAAGCAAGTAATGGGAAACTCTATGGAACGGCTTCTGCTGGAGGGCAAAACGAATTAGGCATTTTGTATGAATTTGATCCCGCCACTTCCGACTACAATCTATTATGGGATTTTGATGGCCAAAATGGAGCTACTCCAGAAGGTCGATTGGTACAAGCGGCCAATGGCAAACTCTACGGCCTTACAAAGGAAGGAGGCGCCAATAATTTAGGCGTTCTATTTGAATTTGACCTCGCCACATACACTTTTACTAAGCGATTAGATTTCTCTCAAAATCAAGGCAGTACCCCTACCAGCTATTTGACAGAGGCACAGGATGGCACACTTTACGGAACGACTTCTTTAGGAGGGAACGACGGCATGGGCGTCTTGTTCCAGTTCAATCCTTTCACCCTAACGTATACCAAAAAACTAGACTTTAACGGCACAAATGGCGCTCATCCAAAAGGAGGGCTAATGCTCGCTACGAATGGCTATCTATATGGATTAACACAAGAAGGCGGTATGGCCAATGGCGGTGTTTTATTTGAATATTCTCCTACCACCAATGCCCTTGCTACGAAGCAAGAATTTAACGGAAATCTTGGCAAAAAACCTGTAGGAAATTTGATTGAATTCGGTGGATGCTTGAGCGCTAATGCTCCCGTTCTTTCAGCCACTACCCTTCCTCAAATGAATGGGGAATTAGGCAGTATAGATTTAAGCATCACTGGCGGAAATGGCCCTTTTTCTATAGATTGGAATGCTGACGGCATCGGGGATAATGACGACACCGAAGATGTATTGGAAATTCCTGCTGGAGAATACTTCGTTATCGTTACGGATGCGAATGGATGTACAACTCCGTTGAATGTAATCGTTGATTTACAAGTTAGTACAAACAACTTCCTCGAAACTTCTTCTCTTCAAATCTACCCAAATCCGACCCAAAGCAACTTGACTATTCTCCTAGAGCAGGAGGAAATTAAAACGTTTAATTTAAAAATCACCGACCTCCTAGGTAGAACAATTTTGCTGGATGAACTACAAAGCCAAGAGCTCAAAACGCTTGATTTAAGTACTTATGAACAAGGTATTTATTTCCTACATCTTGAACATGAAGACAATCGCATAGTCAAAAAAGTAGTGGTGAAGTAATTACAATATGAGGTTCTTAGGAGGCAACTGTAAAGACTTGTTCCTAGAGATTTTAGAAGCTTCTCCTACAAATCCTACGGTTTTTTCAGGCAAAATATATCGTTGCCTTAATGCTTAGCCATCTCGTACAAGGTTAAGCTTACCTCCTAGAAGGATAACTATCTTTGAATAATATCAGAGATACGGGCTTTTATTTCCCATTTTTATGGGAGACCATCACGTTATCCTTACATCCACTTATTTCCCTTCTATGATTCATAATTCGCCAAAGACTTGCTTTACTAGAGTGAAGATGACTCCTTGGATTTTGAAAGGGTATTCAATTTTTAATTCGCAATTGATAAATAAAAATTAAAAAACCCTATCTTCGGAACTTGAAAATATTAATCAAAAATCCTTGGGTCTCATGACGAAATCGAAGAAAAAACAGACGCGTAAAGCGGCTAAAATGCAGAAAAAACGGGTAGTCCTCAATTTTTTGCCCGACCAATATAAGTTAGCTTTTGGTATTTTGTTTGGTTTGGCTGTTCTTTGCTATGCAAACACGATATTCAACGGCTATGCGATGGATGATTCGGTAACGTACAAGGATAACAACTTCGTTAAGAAGGGATTCGCAGGGATTGGAGATATTTTAGCCAATGATACTTTTATTGGTAAATTCGGACAGAAGGCGAATATTTTGACAGGAAGTCGCTACCGTCCGCTTTCTATCGTAACTTTTGCGATGGAGTACCAGTTTTTTGGCCTAACGCCAGGGGTTAGCCATTTTGTCAACATGGTGTTGTATGGAATGACAGGGATCTTGATTTACTTGCTTCTTTGCCGCTTGTTGATGAATTTTCCGAAGACGCGGTGGTACTTGTCTATTCCTTTCATTGCCACGGCCTTGTACATGGTACACCCATTACACACCGAAGCGATAGCAAACATCAAAGGACGCGATGAAATTATGACGTTTATGGGGTCTTTGCTGGCCTTGTGGTATACGTTTAAGTACTTGGATACGAAGGAACAAAAGTACTTGGGCTACACCTTTATCGCTTACTTTTTAGCTTTGATGTCCAAGGAGAATGCGGTTACGTTCTTGGCGGTGATTCCTTTGACGGTTTATTTCTTTTCTAAGCATGATTTGAAGAAAAACTGGATAGCTTTTGCCCCTTTATTGGCTGGTGGTTTGTTGTTTTTGATGATTCGATTAGCAGCGGTGGGCATTTCTAGTGGGGCGATGTCGGATAGTTTGATCAATGATTCTTTCTTGGAAATGACTTTTATGGAGAAATATGCTACGATATTCTCGACTTTTGGCGTGTATCTCAAGCTTTTATTCTTTCCTCATCCTTTGACCTACGATTATTATCCTTATCATATTCCGATTACAAATTGGACGGATTGGCGTGCGCTATTGCCTTTGGTTATTTTTGTTGGCCTAGGGGTTTACGCCTTGTTGAATACCAAGTCTAAATCATTAATTGCTTATTGTATTTGGTTTTTCTTACTGACGTTTTCTATTGTTTCAAATTTCTTTGTGACGATTGGAGTCTTTATGAATGAGCGTTTTATGTACATTCCCTCCTTGGCTTTTTGCATGATTATCGCTTATTTGCTAACGCAATATCTCCCAAAACTCCTTAAGGAAGAAAAAACCTATACCTTGGTTTTGTCTGGTCTTTTGCTTGTTGTCGGCAGTCTTTTTGCGATGAAATCAATTCAACGAAATTTTGATTGGAAAGACGATTTCACCTTGAATCTGAAGGATGTACAGACTTCTAGTAATAGTTGTAAGAGTAATTTTGCCCTAGGCGGTCTTTACTTGATGCAGGCACTCGACCTCAAGGAGAATGATCCTGTAAGGAAAGAAAAAATTGAAACTTCTATTCCTTATTTCCAAAAAGCCATAGAAATATACCCTGCTTATGACCAAGCACACAGCAAACTAGCGGATGCTTATTTCTACTTGAATGATGTGCGCAAATCTATCGAATCCAATGTCAATCTATTCCGTCATCGTCCTAATAAATCGGGTACGGTTAGAAACATTTTTGCTTTGATTATGCAAAACAAGGATATTGCTTACGGTGATAAGATATTCAAGCAGTTAGAAGAAATCAATCCTAGTGGCGTAGAAGCCTATTTATACCATGGCAAGCTCCTTTTTGATGCGAATCGCGACCTCCAAAATGCGCGTACCTACATTCAAAAAGCGAATCAAAATAACGAGGCAAATCGTAGTAGCTCTAAATACAGCGA
>JAHDHB010000512.1 GCA_020631545.1 Saprospiraceae bacterium
ACTTGCGGTATATGATGGAAAAACCCGTGGAAGAGGGTTCTTCGACCTCTATCAACCAAGCAGATGGAGGCGGATTGTTACACTTCGTTGTACTCTACGATACACCCGCTGAAAAAATCGAAGCAGCACAAGCAGCTTTACAAAAACAACTTGATAATAAAGAGATTACACTCAATCCAGTTGTTTTCGACAAAGCAAAATATGCCTTAGTTTCTTCTGTCGTAAATCCTAATGACGAATCTGTAAAAACACAGATGCTTAGCTCAGGAGAAGCGCCAATAATGGAAGGAGGGCGAATGGCTTTTTCCTTCGAATTGGATCCTGCTCGCTCCAAATTATTACTAGAAAGTTTTAAGATGGCGACGGCAGATTTGTCCTTGGTTTTTGAGTTGGCATTTTCGGGTTTATCCGATCATTATGAAGCAGAATTGGAAATTGATTGGACGGAAGTCCGTAAAAGTGAAGTCTTTGGAGGAGGTTTAGATATTTATGTCGTCAGTGCAGATGTTGAGGTAGGTATGCACAAATTACTTAGGGATAATGCGATAAAATTGACCGTAAAAGGGCAAAATGCAAGTATGGATAAGCTCCTAAATGTCGTGTATGACAAGCTCTTGAAATTAATGTTTGAACCTTTCCAACCCGAAGAAATACCGCGCGAAGCAGAAGCAGGAATCGCAGAAGCTCTAGGAGGCTTAGTCAAAGGAGGCGCGCAGGAAGCACTAGGATTTGGGGTCAATGCGGCCTATAAACTACAAGACATACGAACGGAGGGGCAGTCCTACTTGACGTTTAATGGCCAATATCCCGTTACTCGAAATCATTTTGTAACGTTCAATGCTGGAGGTCTTTATACTAAATACGGTGAAAATGAATTGATTTTCAAAGATGTCCCGCTGTGGGATCCTGCTTTCAAACAACGGGATGTTTTTGTCAGCGTAGACGGTTCGTTAGAGCGTGAGTTTGACCAAATGGTGGAAGGCGTCACGGTTTGGCTACGAAAAAAGCATGTGGACGGCACCGAAACGCTTAAAGATGTCTTCATCAATCAAGAAAAATTCAAGGAATCGAATGGCCTACTTTCCATGACTTACTTGAATCACGCTGATTCGAATTTGATTGATTGGTTAGAATATGACTACCAAACGATTTGGAAATTCACGGGTGGTGGTTCTTATACCACGGATTGGAAAACGGAATCCTCTTCTATGATCAATTTGCATGTTCCTTTTACTAGAAGACAGATTGAATTAGAGGGAGATATGCAAACCTTGAACGATAAAAACATCCGTGTGACAAGGGTAAAAATTGACTATGATTTTTTCGGAGAAAATCGCTCTAATAGTGTCAATGTTCGTCCTGATGACTTGCTCCCAGACAAAACTTTTGAAATTACAGTGCCCCTGAATGTGGAAAAGGTGGAGTATCAAATTACCTGGTTCAACAAGGATGGTACTAGGGTAAATGCTTCGGGTATAGATGAATATGGCTTGTTGTTTATTGATGAGATACCAGGGGAGGAAGGGAATTAAACCATATAAGAGACATAAGAGCATATAAGACTTTACGATCTACACGTCAAATTCTTTGTGTCCCTTTGTACACATAACGCCGAAAGTTTGTTTTTTGTGCAAAGTTTTTATTTTGACACAAAGTTAATAGCTTGATAAGTAAAGACTTATTTAGCAATAGGCTTCGCCTGTTTTTTAGTACTGACGGCAACTCTTAACTCCTAACTCTCAACTCTTAACTGCGGCTCTGCCGCGTTGTAATACAGGTTTGTATTCCTTTGTTTTTTGAGCAAAACTATTGGCTGGAGGATCTGGGAATCAAATTATTGTGAAGAGTATTCTAAGCACTAGAATCCTCGTAAATAATCGTTGTGAGGGCAACTCTTAACTCCTAATTCTTAACTCTTAACTGCGGCTTTGCCGCCCTGTGTTCTTTGTGGCAAAACCAACAAATAAAACTATGAAACTTTACAATTATATACTGCTTTCTATCTTCCTAATAGTTTCTACAAATATGCTTCAAGCACAAGTAGATACGCTAGAAAATGGCAGTTACAAAGTCACTTTATCCGATGGTTTGGAGGTCATTGTTTTTGCTGCTGAGCGCAATGACCGTGGCAAACTTCCTTGCTACTATGTACCCACAAACTTACAGGTCTCGAAGAAAGATACAACTCCAGAATTTTCCTATATGACTTATGGCGAAGGAAAAATAGACGGGGGCTTGATGCACCTGCTTCTAAAATGGGGTTTTGACGCTGCTCAAATGAAAGAACTTAGGAGCCTACTTCGTAACAATCTCGATTCCAATGCTGTGCTATACGGTTCCCTTTCCACTGAGCAGTCTGATAGGATGAAGCATTTTAAACTATCGGATAGTACTGCCCTAGGAAAAATTTTGAATAATTCCTTGACGAATCATAGCCAAGTCCCCCTGAATGCTGGTGGAAAATTAGCCCTTTCTTGGTTGTTTTCTGCTGCCGATGCGCAGGCTATTTCACGCTTGCTTCAACGCCCCGAAGAACTTGAAAAAGAAACCATTACCCTGTATTTGAAATGTCGAGTACAGAATGGTGAACAGACTTATTACCAAGAGATTGCCCTTGAGAAAAACCTACTAGAACTAGTGTTTTCTGCGCTTACGTTTGAATAAGACAGATTGACAAAGAACTATTCAACTTAGTTGAACATGTTTTTTCTCACAATATAGTTAGAACGTAAGGGACCTAGAGATCAAGGGATACACTTAGTAAGGTCAATTCAACGAAGTTGAAAAGTCCTATGTCTTTTGTCCTATGTCCTATGTCTTTTGTCCTTTGTCCTATGTCAAAATCTAAGAACCAATTTTAAATCAATCATAATTTAATGCTATGTACAAAACCAAGATTCTTACATCAATACTGTTGTTAGTCTGCTTGAGTATTTTCCTATCCTCAGGGCTATTAGCTCAATCCCTTTCCTATGAAAACACCTTAGAAGTGGTTTTAGATGATGGGATAAACATCAAGCTATTCCGTACAACAAGCGGCAACGATTATTACTACCTCCCACCGCCTCAATCCTTGCAATTGAGTAAAAAGGATGATGGTTCGGAAACGCCTGAATTCTTATTCCTCAAATACACGACAGAGGATCGCGTTGATGACGGTGGTGTACAAGGGGGAATTCTTCACTTTCTCCTTGAATGGGGCTTGTCTGAAGAACAACTAGAAGATTTACGCCAGAAAGTCAGCGATATTGACGGTGGCAATGTCAAAGGGCCAGTTGATTTACAGTCCGATACCGGCAATTCTTTCCAAATTGTCTCTGCTGTTTTGACGGACGATGAGTTTGCGCCTAACTTCGTTACTTCTGGAAAAGCACCTGCCTTACCAGGAGGAAAAGCTGCGGTAGCGGCCAAATTGAACAAGGAAGGCACCCAGATTCTTTCGGCTACTTTTGAGAAATCCAATTCGATTTCTGATGTATCCCTTGCCTTGAATTATTCTTATACCGTCCTAGTAGAAGCGGCGGAAGGAGAAATTCGTTACAACTGGGATTTAATTGAAAATCAGTCTGTAGCAATGGCACATGACTACATTCGCAAGGAACTGGACAACGAACCCGCAAAATGGGATCAAGCGATGAAATCCTTTAATGATGCCAAGGATAAAATGGCGAATGAATGTGGATTGGGTAGTGCTATGGGCGACCTCCTTGTCGCTGGTAAAGTAGCCGATGAAATAATCGGAAATACGAGTGGTGGTGGTTCTGGTGGTGCTTACGAATACTACGTGGGCGAAAATACCATGAAAAAGATCTACGAATTCATGCAGGAAAAGGAAGTCATCACTTTAGAATGGAAAGAAACCATTGCCGATGAACGCCTTGAAGTTATCCGTGCTGCATTTTTCGAGTATTTTTTGAATGCATTCACCGACCAAGAATTTCCTCCATTTTTCCAGTCCGACCGCTTAGAAGTGGATGGACCTAAAAACGAAATCAAACAGAATGCAGAAGGCGTTTACACCTTCAAAAGCTGCACTCAAATGACTTCACAAAAATCTAAGAGTAAAGTCATTAAGTTAAAAAACATCACGCTGCCTGTAAAACGAGATTACCAGATGGTCACGAACTTAGCGTCTACTTACAACCAAGTAAAAGACAACAAAAATTGTGTGGCTTCCATCAACTTAAATGACCCTTTCTTCGAGCATCGTGATATTAATTTCATCCTTGATTTGGAATCGCATGACATGTTTAACAAGGAAGTCAATTATGTAGCAGTCGAAGTACGTAAGAAGCGGAATGCAGGAGAAGATTTTAGCCAATCCCTTACCATTGATGCCGATAAATTCAAGAATAAGGGTGCTAGGCATACGCTTACCTACGCTAGAGGCGAAGACAAAAATCCTGACCTCTACGAATATAAAGCACAATGGAGCTTGAAAGGCGGTCAACTCTACCCCGAAAATCCTGGTTTTGAAAAAGGAGACTGGGGCGGTATCACGCTGACACCTCCAATCAAGCCCCACTTGATAGAGTTTGAAGCGGATTTAGATGAAATGAAGTCTTTAGGCATCGTACGCGCTACCTTACAAATGCGTTACTATAAATTCGGCAAAGAAGTAGAGACCAATATTCCTTTGACGGTTTCCAAGAAGAAACCTTTGATAGAAGAAACCATTTTTACGGATAGAGATTCCCCCGGTTATGTCTATCGCTTAGTCTTGACTCACAAGACGAAAGGTAAATTGGCCTTGGATTGGAATGCGAAAATCAACGATGATTATGTCTACGCGGCTATTCCTGATGAATTGCGCGAAGAAGACCCAACTTTCTTAGAAACCATCATCGAGGCAGGCAAGGAAATCCTTAAGCCTGGCCCTGATGGCACGATTGATCCAGATTCTAGTATTCTAGATAAATTTAAGGATGTGATTGGCGTGCCTGATTAAGGGACGAGGAGCGAGATGTTTTGGCGGATTCTTAACCACATAAGGATCTTAGCCATGAACTTCTGCGTTTTCGTGTAGAAAATTTGTAGTAAGTAGAGGGTATAGAGTAGAAGGACTTT
>JAHDHB010000513.1 GCA_020631545.1 Saprospiraceae bacterium
TCAAAAAATTACTTCGCCTAAACCTAGTATTTATTTAGTTCTTGAAGCACTAGGCCAAAGGTAGCTTTCGAAATCTCAGCTGTCAATATTGAATATTCAAGCCCCTCTTCAACGCCTCTTACTTTCCATTCATCAGTTAGTTGACCACGGATTTCGATAGATTGCAATCTTTTGGCTATCCAATCATCATTATAGCCCAATTCCTGATAATATTTTCTTGCACGTTCTGCTGCAAGTTCGGGATTCTCAATTTCTTGTACACGCTCATACCCTACTTTAGCTAACCAACGTTTGAATGGCTCAGCTTTGGGGGAGGGAATAGATTGGATGATACGAAAAAGCCCTTCAGTATTTGTTGCATTTATCTTTCTGATTTTACCATCTTTTGCCTTCATTTGAAGGGGGGTACAAATTGTACCCCAGTTGAGTGCCAGTTGCGCATCACGTTTACGCATTCTCTTGATATACTGCCTAATATCTTTTGTTTCAGTTAGTATCTCTACCACATCCGCCACAGCAAACCACCATTCATCATTATGCCAAATACTCCGTATTGCCTTGCTTTCAAATACAATGATTTTGTTTTTTTCTTTGTTGCTCATCTCTTTTAGTTTTAAACTTAAAAATCAACAGATAAAACATAGTTCGTTGAACTAAGCATTGCAAAGATGAGCTATTTATATTAATAAAGCAAGACCCCGACACAAAATAATCATCTTTTTTGTTTTACTTGTAAATCCAAGCAAAAATGAGCAACACTTTTTTATGCGACCATGAATCAAGGTTAAAACCGACGGTACAGCAAAAAAATGGAGAATGACACACCAAGCATCATTCTCCATACTTCTCCCCCGTTTTAAGGAAAGAGAATCATTACGAAAGGTCAGGAACCTTTCTTCTTATTTTATTACAGGCCTAGCGCCTTCGTTCCCTGTTCGAAGATAATATCGACAGGGATATTTGCTTCGCTCAAGCGGTCTAAATCGCCCTGAAGTTCGCTCTTAATAACTGCTTTTTCTTTCATTAATTTAGAAACTGCTTCGTAGTCGCCATCTCCTTGTAAGGTAAGGATGAGCTTCGAAAGCGCTTCGCTAGCTGCTTGGAATTTTTCGAAATTCACTTTGTAAGTACCGGTAGTTGCATCACGTTCGAAAGCGCCTTGCTCTTGGAAGAAATTGAAGCGAATCATATTCGCTTTGCCGTGGGCACTGCTGCTACCAAAACGTGTAGAACGGAAAATACCCGCCATAAACGTTACGTAGAAATTCTTTAACTCTTCTGTCAATTCACCTTTCTTGTGCAATTGATTGATCATGTACAAACCAAGGATATCCGCTTTGCCTTCTTCTATTGCAGAAGCATGTTCTTTCAAGGCTTCGCGAACGGTTCCTTTTCCATCAATCGTATTTTTGATACCTAGGCCATGAGCGACTTCATGAAACATGGTATTACTGAAAAAGGCATTGAAAGTAATGTGTTTACGCTGAGAAGGATCTATTAAGACTTCCGAAATTGGTAGTAAAATTTTATCAAACTTTGCCTTCATGGCATTCTTTAGCTGCAAGCGGCGAGTTCCTTTTTCTAATTGTACTTTTTCATCATTCGGAAGATTGATAGCAATCGTCTTACCACCAGAGTTACAATCTCCTGCGTAGTAAACGACGTCATAAGCATTCAAGTCCGCATCACTGCCCGGTTTCTCCTTTTTATAAGCAGCATCCACCGGAATTCCCTCTTGTAGTTCAGGTAAGAAAGCAGCATATTTCTCTAAGCGCTTGCTCCACTCTTTATCCTTGATCAAAACATAAGCCTCATGGGCTGCACGATAGCCAAAAAGTTGATCTTCATATGTTTCAATTGGGCCGATGACCACATCAATGCCATTCGATTTCATATCCATCCAAGCCATATCACTCGCCAAGTAGTCATCATTGAGCAAGGCCGCAGCGCGTAGCGTCAAGTATTTCTTCAATCCTGCATCCTCCGCCAACTCAGCCGCTTGCTTAAGTAAATCTGATGCTTTGGTCACTTCTTCCTTGAATTGAACGTGGTAAGGGATAGCTTCCAAGCTCTTGTCCTCCTTGCGTCGAATGAAGGAATACAAACCTGCTTTATCCTTCAACTCCGATTTTTCCAATTCCTCCTTCGTCATATCCGTAGGATAAAAATTTGCCCCAAGCGGCTTATCACCGATGCCCTCGACAAAAGATTGATTACCATCAAGCCGATCCCAAGGCCCATAATTATACTCAGCAAATTTTTTCAAATTCGGATCTTGGATGCTATTTAATAAAGCCGCTTTATCGCCATAAGCTTCATACCAAAACAAATCATCCATTATTTTTGCTGCATCAATAAGCAAAGGAATCATCTGCTTCTCTTTCTCAGAAAGCACCGACAAGTCAGAAGTTAATTTGAAAGGTGTGTATTTTTGTAATAAAGCCTCTCCTTTGGAAAGAGTAGGTTGTTCCTCCGTAGATTCTTCTTTAGTAGTCGTTTCTGTACAAGCTACTAGAGTAAGCGAGAACAAAATGAGGGAAAACAAGAGCATTCGCATAATAAGGTCGTTTTTTGCTGTTCAAAATGATGGCAAAAATACGAATAAATTAATGGAGAATTGAACAATGAAGAACGGAGGATTATTTTTGAAACTTTTTGAAGGCAGAATACCTGCTCATCAAATACAAATCACAAATATTCATTAAGTAAGATCATTTATGACATACTAGATTTAACTGCATTTATGATATAATTTTTTATTTCTTCCCAATCAGCATCTATTATTTTTTGAGGATCGGGTAATTTTTCTGCATCTTCAAAGTAAGTCATGCTTTTTACAACCATAAAAGAACCACCATCACCAAATTTTAGATCATATAGCTCCAATAGCTCTTTTACTGTGAATTTTTGAAGTAAAAAATACAAATCCCAAAAATCTTTTTTAGACCCTCTTCTTGTAATAGCTGAAAGTTTCATAGGAATAATATCTTCTGGCTGTAATAAACGTATTCCATCAATTTCTAAAATTGGTCTGAGCAATGCATAAGGATAGCTAACAATATCTATTTTAACATCATTAATATACAACCCCAAGAATCCCTCAGAACTAAAATTAGGTCTAGCAACTCCAAAACTACTTAGTTTCCCATAAAGCAAATCTGAATTAAATTTAATATCTCCAAATAGTTCTAAATCAATAGATTAGACGATGACCAATCTGTAATGCTAAAGCTGTCCCTCCTGCCAAGTTAAAGCCATCAATAATTGATGAATTCATTAATTGTTTTAAAATGGCCAGTGTTGGGGGTTCGATTGTTTCGTAAAAAAGCATCTGAATTTTTCCTTAGGTACTGAAAAATAAACACTAAAAAAATGATGTGTCATTTCATCCAAATATCTCGCTCCTAAAAGGGCTGTTTTAATCTGCGTTAAACCATAATGCCTTTTTAGTTCAAACCAATCATTAAGATCTCCTCTCATTGATACTCTGCTAATCACAAAATCGGCATTTTTTTCCCAATCAATTGATTCATAACTAACATCCCAAAATAATCGTTTTGGTAAATTCATAAGATAAAAGTAATGGTTATTTCTTTTCGCAGCAACCAAAACGGCAAAAAATCACTATCCTTTCTTTGAAAAATCTAAGATTAACAACGCTAAACAGATAAAAACTCCTAACTCTTAACTAAAAACTCATTTAATTCGTTTAACAA
The DNA here is from genome assembly GCA_020631545.1 of Saprospiraceae bacterium. Taxonomy (GTDB): domain Bacteria; phylum Bacteroidota; class Bacteroidia; order Chitinophagales; family Saprospiraceae; genus JAHDHB01. The sequence goes on from JAHDHB010000513.1 coordinate 3,717, forward strand.
AGCTTGCTAGATCTCTTACAGCATCAAGGACTTTGCTATCCGTTGTTAATTTATCCAATTGGACATTATGGCTTTGGCTGACCTCCTCGATTCGGGCAGCAAGTTTGGCTATTTCTTGGTGCATTTCGCCACCAGCAGCCACATGGCGCTCGTTAATGTCCTCAAGTTGCTTGGAGATATTTTGAAAGGTTTGCATGACTTCATTGCGCCAAGAAGCCACATTTTTACGGTTGTCCAAAGCTTTTTCCAACTTAGCAGTACGTTGTAGAAGACTTTGAAGATCTTCCCTAGGATAACGAAATTCTTTTTTGATATTCTCTAGTCGTATTCTCAAATACTCGTAGAAGCGAACCGTCGGACGAAGAAAGGTAAGGCCAATAGCTAAAGCAGCGGCAAAATAGCCGATCTTGCTATAGCCCATCGAAGCGATGTAATATAAAACAACTGCCGAAACGAGGTGCAACGCAATGGCTATCAATAAAGAGCGATTCGCCACCTTTTTTACATAAGCAAGGCTAGAATCAATCACTAAAATATCTTTGCGCTTGGAGATTTCCGCATCATCCAGCACCTCTTTGGCTTTGAAATGAGCATTCCAAGGCACTGTAGTAATGGTTACTAGCCAGAAAAAGGAAACTATCCCAACTAGCCAGTCGTTTAGATTTCCGATGTGGGTGCCATTAAAAAAATAGAATACACCGTAGCCGATTAGCCCGAGAATGAATAAGCCGAAAAGCCCTTGAAATATATCTTTCATCTTTTATAAATTGTTTGGTAGTTTCAATATAGGCAATTTTAGGCTAAAAATGACTTAACACTCAGCTTTGCTTTGCAAAAATTATCCCTTTTAAAATCAGAAAAGAATTGTATTTTTACATTAAATAAATTAATAAAACACGTTCAAAAATAACAGAGAAATCATGGATCTAAGAAGTTATAAAAATCAACTTTGCTCAACATTGCAGGATAGAAATTTCGACAAATTATTTATGGAATTAAAACGAGTAATTCCTGAAAAGTCTTCAAAATTTAGCGATATCATCATGTTTGAGCAGCAGTATAGCTACTTGAAACAAAACCAAATGCTTGGTGGATTGAGAGAAGAACACTACCAACGTGTCCTAGGAGAATTATCCAACAAGATGGAAAGTTATATCTTTGATTTAGAAGCTGATGAATTAAATATTCGATTCAAGAAAAGTCGAAGAGCACAAAAAGAAACTGTTCAAGAAAACTATACAGAACAAGCGAGACATACAGACACTTATGATTTTGAACCACCAATAGATGATAGCTTTAATTCTTCTCCTCAGCCCAAAAAATCTAAAGGAATAATCGGTTTCT
>JAHDHB010000514.1 GCA_020631545.1 Saprospiraceae bacterium
CGTATCATGTTGTGAAGGAATAAATTCGGTTTGTCCCGTTGTCGTATTGATCGTCCAGCCTGTTAATACCCTAGCAGCTTCCTGTACATCGCTTTCCGTGTAGCCTACTGCATCATCTTTTCCTAAAGTGAACAGTTCTTGCAATTCTCTAGCATAGTTTTCATCAGGTGCAAACTTAGAATTGAGGTAGCCGTTGAGGTAATACAGCATCCCAGGGTCAAGGGTGACATCTCGCACCATATCTTTGAAATTGCCCATGCGATAAGAGCGCAAAAGCTCGTTATGATGATAAATTAAGCTACCAAATCGCATAACTTGGCTCTCTGTACCAAAGAAATTTACCCAAAATAAAGTCAATTTCTCGCGTATGGTAGCGGCTTGGTGTAGCATCAAAGTCGCCCACCATTTTTTGTAGGAGGCTCTTCGAGCGGTATTGAGCATATTATCTACGGTAAGATCATTGATCCAAGTAGTACCGGGCGCAACATTAGTATCTGGATTATTAAACATCGAAGCATCATACTCCTTGAGCGGAGGGTCTGGTGCTGCTTCATTTAAGTCGAGCAAAGCATCCACGACTTGCGTTAAAGATTGACCTGTGAAGGTAGTAATATCACTACGTTTAGCGCCAAAAGTGGTTCGCTTCAAGAGATGCACTAGCTCTTTAGTGCCGAAGCTTCCTGTGTAAGGTGTTAAAGGCATTGTTTGGGCGTGTTTTATAAAAAAAGTTATCAGTAACGGTCTATAGTAGACCTCTTAGACCTAATATAAGGATTTTGGGGGAAAATTGACAATGTTGGGATGGCTACTTTCGCAGACCTCCTCATAAGTCCTTTCGTCTAGTACATCACGTTATACTTATATCTTCTTATAAGTCTTCTAGGTTAAAAATCGCCAAAACGATAATGCCACATTTCATTTTCTGTACAAAAACGTAGCAGTTTATGCCAAAGGACCTAATACAATTCAATGACATCCGGCTCCTCTACTAGAAAAAGAGAAAAATCAAAAGTAGCCCAAAAACCGTAGGGTTTTACGGGTTCTGCAACGATGTTAGAGCCTGTTGTTTCATTAGTAAATTGCTGCAATTTTTTCTTTTGTTGCTTGTGGAATTCATGTTGAAGGACTACTTTCCAATCACTAGAGGAAATTTTTTGGGTTTTCGTTTGTTTGTCATCATAAGGGTATCGAATAAGATATCCTTCAAATTTACTTGCCTCAAAGTCAAGTTGTTTCATCTTTTTGTCACCATATCCATTGTGAATGATGCAAATCTTTTTTTCTTGTGTATGATAAGGTTTTGTCAATGTTTTTCCATAAATCGAAAGTTTGCCGCTAAGGGGTAAAACAAGGAGCATTTGGTATGCACTAACATCATAATTCCATTTCTTTTTGCTTTCATAAGCGGTATTAAGTGTTAAAATTTTGGGCATAGAATCTGGTAATGGTGCTTTAGCAACGACCTCTTTTTTTGTTAATTCTTTATCGTGTACGTTTTCGATAGAGGTAGTACAGTTTTGAAGCATTGCGATTATTTCTTTGAAAATCAAACCATTATCTTCTTCGCTTCTCTCAAGAACTTGTTTGATATTTCTACAAGTAGCGGATAGCTCATTTAATAAGCTGACGGACTGTTCCTTGGTGAATTTTGTCAATCTTAATTGATAGACCATAGCAGAAAGTGCATCTACAACATGTTCTTTCATTTCTGCTTGCACATGATTTAATTCAAAAAAAAGTCGATCAAAATTTGATTTTAATAAGTAGTCATTCAAGGTATTAGCCCCTTTTATTTTAGCAAAGTTTGGTGTAATTTCTTTCAAGGGCATATACTTTATTACTTCCCATTCTTGCCACAGGTCACCAGCATTATTATCTGCCAAATAACCAATTAAGTAGCGTAAGTTTTCAGCACTAGGCACTGTTTTATCAGTACACCATTGAGAAATGGCGGGTTTGGAAATTCCTAGGAGAAAAGACCATTGTTCCCTAGTATAAAAACTGTTAATTAAGTTGGTTAAAAACTGAGCGAATTTACTTCTATTTTTCTTTTTCGAAACCATGATTTTTGTTCTTTTACGTTGATAGATTTTTCTCCAAAATCAACAATATCGTATTTTGCTGTTGTTTTTTGAAGTTGATTAACTGTTTCTTGTGCAGTATGATATGCCATACTTGCCAAACCCGGAACGCCATAAATCAAACCCTTTCGGACTTCTTCTACATAATGCGTATACTTGTGTTCCCCATTCGCCAAATAACAATGGTTCACTTGCTTCTCATCACCCAAAATATGAGGGGCTAAAGCAGGAGGATAAGCATTTACGAATCCTTGAATATCCTTAGCAGAAAGCTTTTCTTCCCTTTCAATTCTACATGTATTAGGATCGTTCAGATTATAATTATATCGTATCGCTTGCTTGCCTGTTCCTAGTACAATAAAATCATTCGTATCGGATGTTTCATTGCCATGAACAACTACAGTCATTTTAGCATTTCCGCTTTGATTATAATTGTAAAGCACCTTGGCATTTAATCCAAACAGTTGTTTTTCAGGCAATTTCAGCAAAGACACCTTAGAAACATTCAATTTCGCTTTTAGCCCAATTTCTGCAAGCAATTTCACATTGGAAGCTCCCGCAGCCAATATGATATCATTCGCAGTAAAACTCCCTGATTCGGTATGAATTACAACACCATTAGCAACATCAGCATAAGGCTCTAGCACAATTTTTTCCTGAAATTCAACAAATTCTACTTGACCTTTATCCTGTGCTTCGTAGCGTATTCTATAACTTACCTTATCCAAATCAAATACCGCATCAGGCGTTTTGTAGTAGTTCCCCTTAGGATTATAAAAAACATCTCCAAGTAAATTCCTTGCTTGAAAAGGATTTAATTGATGCAATTCATCCCTTCGAAAACCCTGTAACCGAACCTGTTCTGCAAAATCATCCTCATTACCCAAATCACTAACATCAACTATCCCAAAATCATGAAATAAATAAGGTGCCGTAATATGCTTCAATTGTCGTAAGCTATTCCTCAATCGCGTCGTTATCAACGATCTTCCTAGTTTATCCTTGGGCTGCCAGAATAGTTGCAAAATGCCTGATTGTGCCCAAGCGGAGTTATGGTTCGTTGAGCGATGGGCATTTTTAGCAGAAAATACGTTTACAGAACGTTTTCTGTTTTTTCCTGCTAGGTAGGCACAACAGGAACCGTAGATTCCGTCGCCTATGATTACAAGATCCAAGTGTTTGATCTTTGTTTTCATATTACAAAGGTACTTTTTATTCAAAAATAAGTCAAGTATTTTTCACTTATTTTTTATCGTTTTTATTACTTCTTAGACAAAGGTACTGTATATCAATACATTTCAAGGTAGATTTTTGACATAAAAAAAGGACAGTCAAGCGTTTTTTCCTGACTATCCTAATAAAATGTATGTTGTAGTTCACTATTCAGCTAACCATTTTCTAATTTTCTCTTCTATTTCAGGATAAAATTGAGCAGAGGGAATATGCTTACTACCACTCAAAACATGATATCCTTTGAAGTTTTTAAATACTTTCTTGCATTTGGCAATGGCTTTTAGTCCTGGGAAGAAACTATCATCATCTGCTACCATAACATAGACAGGCGCCTCAAGCTGACCAACATCATTCCTAGTCAGTAAGGAAGGACGGCGCATATCTAGTTTCACTCCTTCCAACAAATTACGTTGAAAAGCCACGTCTTGATCAGAGACATCCGTATAAAAGGCGCTCATAAATCGGCGCAAATATTTTTCCTTCTTGGTCATAAAAAACAACATCAAAGGCCAAGAAAGTTTGCGAATAGAAGCCCAAAAAGGCCCATTAACCAAACCACTAGGTACTACCAAAACCCCTTTCGTAATCTTTTCTGGATAATGAGTCATTAATTTTTGTAAAATGAATGCTCCATAAGAAACCCCAATCACTGGAGCTTCCTGAATTCCAAGCTGTTCCATCGTTTCAGCTAACCATTTTCCGAAGGAGTCATCATCCATAGAGATCGAGTTTTCTGCACTCCTCGTCACCTGACCTATGGTATCTACAGCGTACAACCGATAGGTTTTGCCCAATCCTTGTAATGCTCTAATCGCTAGCGGAGCACCCGCATGAATACCATGAAGCACAACTAATGGCGGCTTATGCTTGTCACCACAAGCTAAAACATGTGTTTTTCCTGCAAAAGTATCCACATAAATACTGTCTGTAGAAACACCGCAAGCGGCTAAATTCTTATCGTAAAGTACCATCAATGCGGCTCTTGCATCAGCATTTTTGTAAAGAGGAGAATCCATCGTAAAATTGTATTTTGGTATTGAAAGCTACTGAAATCAACACCAAAATACGTAGACTTTACTTATACTCCAAATTGACGAAGATGATGGTCTAAATGCTTATAAAACATCGTATTCCACTCCTTTTTTGATAAGGGTCCGAAGGAATGAGATTCTTTATTATCAAAAAAAGCTTCTCCATGTCCTTGAGTCTTATTGATATACTCTACCAAACGTCCTTTTTCAACTTTGAAATTTCTTTCGTCTTTAATGTAAAACTGTGGAGCTGTTTGCCCATTTTGCTTGTAAGGCTTATCATTCACAACAACTCCTTTTACAAACAATTTCAGCAAAAATTTCTTCAAAAAATTAGGCTTTGGATGCTTATCCTCATAAACCATTTCGTAGGTCACATTGCAATGGGCTAGCATTTGAGAAACGCTCATTTTCCCCCACTGAGGTTGTGTTTCTGGAGTAAGGAGGTTGATACGGTCGAGAATTTCATTTACATCATTCCTATCAAATACATTTTTCATCCTTGTTCGTTTATTGCGTTATTAACTGATAACGACACAAAAATACGATATTGTTTGCTTATTATTTAAACAATAGAGAAGTTATGTAGATGTATAAAATGCAAAAAGTCCTAGCATTTTCTTGCTAAGACTTTTTCTAGTAGCGGGGACAGGACTCGAACCTGCGACCTTCGGGTTATGAGCCCGACGAGCTA
>JAHDHB010000515.1 GCA_020631545.1 Saprospiraceae bacterium
ATTATTTATCTGCCTGGGGGATTGTAATACGCATAATAAAAAGGATCAGTTTGCAATTTTTATACCTGAAAATTCAACGAACAAGTGGGTAATTACAAAACAACCAATCAATCGCGACGCATGCATTATCAACCCTAGAAAGGAAAATCCAATGAATTTTCTTTGGTTGGATATTCGAACTGGCCAATTTGTAATCCACCCTGATCTTCAAATTGACATCACTTCAAGAGCTTTCCAAAAAGCTGATTATACATGCAATACCTTGCTAAATCTTAATGGGCGAAATGATGTATTACTAGACAAAGCCATAGACCCTTTAGATATTCCTGATAAAACAGTTGATTTTCAAGCAGAAAAAAAGAAGTATCTTGTAGCAATCAAAAAAAGTATTATGAATCACAACCATCCAACTGTCTGGTACGAATTAATTAGACAAAAAGACAATTATCCAAAACTTCAAGCTCTGTTCAATCTAGCTCCAGAAGCATTGACTTGGTAGTTAAAAATTCTGCATTCTCAACTTTCAATTCTCCATTTTCCAAAATTATTCGTAAATTGGTGCTTCACAATAGATTCCGAATTGCATGAAAAGAATTTTATACCCACTTTGTTCTTTCCTTCTACTAGCTTGGCAGCCTCTTCTGGCACAAGATGGAGCGCCACCAACAGCAGGAGCGCGGTCTACAGCAATGGGAAACACCTCCGTCACTTTCCAAAACATTTATAGTGCTTTTGGGAATCAGGCGGGTTTAGCTTTTTTAGAAGGTTTGAGCGTGGGGCTTCATACAGAACGACGTTTTTTAGTAGAAGACCTCAATTCTGCTTCTTTTGCAGTGGCTTATCCGAATAAGAAATTTGGGACATTTGGTCTTGCTGCCAATTACTTTGGTTCTGATGCCTACAGTGAACAACGTATTGGGATTTCTTATGCACGCAAGTTATTTGAACAGGTCGCACTAGGCGTACAGTTTGATTATTTGGGAATTCGAATGCCGGAATATGACAACATTGCTAGTTTTACCTTTGAAATTGGTTTACAAGCACAGTTTTCTAAGCATTTTAGAGCTGGGGCGCATGTCTTTAGCCCTGCACGTATACAACTCACGGATCAAGAAGAAGACATTATTCCTGCGCAATTTAATGTCGGGGTAGCCTATTTACCCTCTGAAAAAGTCATGGTGACGGCTGAGGTAGAAAAAGATATTGATTTTCCTTTTTCCATACGAGCAGGCGTTGAGTATCGTGTAGTCGAGAAACTTTCTTTGCGTGTAGGTACAGGTTCTCAGCCTACACAAACAGGCTTTGGCCTAGGTGTACACTTAAAATCAATCGACATTGATTTGGCTTCTTCCTACCATTGGGTACTCGGTTTCACCCCTAGTATTTCGGTAGCGTATACTGTGAAGAAAAAGGAACCTGTTGTTGAAAAATCATCCAATCTATAAGCCATGAGGAAGGTGCGTATCCCCTTTATCGTTCTAGTGCTTGGAGCTATATTGCTTCCTTCGCTGCTGCTTGCTCAAAAGAAAGATCGAATTGATGAAGATGATTTGAGTGATGAATTGCGAGAACTTATAGAAAATCTCGTAGAAGATTCGGAAACAGAATTTGGCTTCGACTATCTATTCGATAAACTTACTCAATACAAGAAAAGACCACTAAACCTCAATAAAGCTAGCAAAGACGAGTTGGAAGAATTGGCCTTGTTGACATCTTTGCAAATCAACAACTTACAAGAACATATTGCAACCAATGGCGAATTAGTTACCTTATACGAGTTGCAATCTATCCAAGGGTTTGATAATCAAACTATAAAAAGTATATTGCCGTTTGTCAAGGTTAGTGGAGAACTAGACACCTATCGTGTGCCTGTATTCCAAATGTTGCATAAGGGGGATAATGAATTGGCATTTCGATATGCGCGTATTTTGGAGAAACAAGACGGCTATCGACCTGTAGAAGAAGGTGATTCAACTCGTTATTTAGGGAGTCCCGACAGACTGTATCTACGGTATAAACATCAATATGACAATCGACATAGTTGGGGATTTACAGCGGAGAAAGATGCTGGAGAGGAGTTTTTTAAAGGATCGAATAAGAAGGGATTCGATTATTATTCAGCGCATTTATACTATCGTAATTTAAACAAAACAGTGAAAGCGATAGCTTTAGGTGATTATTCCGTTAGTCTTGGACAGGGATTAATGGCTGGAGCTGGGTTTGGGGTTGGGAAATCATCTTATGTCATGAATATCAAGAAGACAGGCCGTATCTTGCGCCCTTATACTTCTATCAATGAATATTTCTTTAGGCGAGGGGCAGCAGCACATTTAGCCCTAGGAGAACACTTTGAATTTGTGGCTTTTAGCTCTTACCGTAAGTTTGACGCTCGCGCCTTGGAAGTGGATACCACAGATTTAGATTCCGATATTCTGACAGTTTCAAGTACGATAACAACAGGCTTACACCGACTACCTACGGAGATTGAACGACGCAGAGTCTTACCTGTTTTAGAAATGGGTGGAAGCCTTCGCTTTCCTTTCAAACCTGGGCATATCGCCATCAATTACAGTCATTTGAAGCTTTCTGGAGTTTTGAATCGAAACATTTTACCTTACAATCAATTCTCTGCTTTAGATAACGAAAGTGAGTGGTTTAATGTCGGAGTCGATTATTCGTTCATCTTTCAAAACCTAAATTTCTTTGGAGAGACGGCTGTCAGTCGCAATGGCGGTGTAGCTACTTTAAATGGTTTACTGGCAGGAATTGATCGCAATGTTTCTTTTGGTATTTTACAACGGCATTACCAACGTAACTACATTGGTTTACAGACTAATGGATTCGCAGAATCTTCCACTATCAACAACGAAAGTGGCTTGTATTTAGGTATAGAAGTAAAACCCTTTAGTCGATGGACATTTGCTGGCTATATGGATGCTTACAAGCACCCTTGGCTGCGATTTGCTACGGACGCCCCTTCTGGAGGTTTTGATTATTTGTTTCGGATAAATTACCGCATCAAGCGGAAAATGGAGGCGTATATTCGTTTTAGAGATGAAATCAAGCAAAGAAACTTACCAGAGAATACCTCCAATCTCGACCAATTAGTCAAGCAACGAAGAACACAAGTACGCATTCATCTCGCCAACACCCTAAATAAGGAATGGCAACTCCGCAACCGCTTAGACCTCAACTTCTTCGATGATGGGACAGGCGTTTGGTCTAAAGGTTTTATGATTTACCAAGATGTCATTTATACCCCACAAGATTTCCCAATTTCGATAAAAGGCCGCTTCGCTATTTTCGATGTTGAATCAAGTAATGTACGCATCTATACTTATGAAAACAATGTAATTGGCGGTTTTTCAATTCCTTCCTTTGGAGATCGCGGCCTACGCTATTACCTCAATCTCCGCTACAAAGGCATTCGCAACTTATCGTTTGAATTCCGTATTGCACAGACCTATTATTCGAATTTAGAGGAGATTGGATCGAATAAGTATGAGACGATACAGGGGAAGAAGCGGACGGAATTGGTGGCGCAGGTGCGGTATAAGTTTTGAGAAATGAGAACTATGTTGAATAAAAAAATCTTCATGATACCTTTACTATTATTTGAATAATTGAAAATCATGCTTTACCTTTATAGGTAAATAAGGAACTTTGACCACTCCTTATACCAAAAAACCAATATTGAGACCTATTCTAGAACCCTAAAAACAATAATGTTTCTAGTGAACAGGTATATTATCCCCATATTATTCGTATTAGCCAGTGTAATGTTGAAGGCACAGGTGTATCCTGTATCCGCACAACTTCAGTTGCTACCGCCTTATTCCTCGCAATTGGCATCTTACTATTCGGCCACTTCGAATAAGATGCTGCTGAATCTGCTATTGTTAGATGATGAGGAAATTTCTTATCAGGCACGATTAAAATTTGAAATAAAAGGAGAAGGATACACCATTCGTACAGGAGATAACTTTATTCCTTCTCCTGTTATTCTGGATTATAATGTACCCTTGTTGCTATCGGGTTTTGAGCTAGAGCAGTACTTTCTCCCTGAAAATCTGATCTTTGAGGGAATTAATGAGGCGGAATTTTTACAAACAGGCCGTTTTCCTGAAGGAAGCTTCCAGATTTGTGTAGAAGTTTACGATTATATCCGTGATTTTGAACTGCCCGTTTCCAACCTATCTTGCGCTTATGCTTTTTTGGAAGAGCATGATCCCCCCGTTATTATCACACCAATTGGAGCACAGCAGCGTTTTCAGCCTACCCGAGTAGAATTTACCTGGCAACCGATGCATGTGGGGAGTTTTCCTGCTCAATATAATTTATCAGTTTTTGAGAAAATAGAAGGCCTTGCGCATGATTTTATATTGAGTAATACTGCACCAGTTTTTAGCACGAGTACGATGGCTATCAACTATCTCTATACAGAAGTTGATCCACCTTTGGAATTGAATAAACATTATCTTTGTGTAGTACAGTTAGAAGATTTAACAGGGGAAAATGTCATTAAAAACCAAGGCTTTAGTGAGGTCGAGGAGTTTGTGATTTTTGAAAATTGTGAGGCGGGGGGTGTTTGTGATGATGGGGATGAATGTACGTCTAATGACATACTACTGGAAGATTGTAGCTGTCTGGGAACGGCTATACCCGATAGTGATGGAGATGGTATTTGTGATGGAGAGGACGATTGTGAAGGATACAATGATTTAGTGGATAATAACGAAAACGGCATCCCTGACGGCTGTGATCAAGCCTGTACCTTAGGAAATTCATGTGATGACAATAATCCTTGCACGGAAAATGATGCCATTGATGAAAATTGCGAATGTACAGGCCTTGCGCTACCTGATGAGGATGAGGACGGCATTTGTGATATCAATGATCAATGCCCGGGTTTTAATGACTTGGAAGACAATAATGACAACGGCATTCCCGATGGTTGTGATGCGCTTTGTACGACGGGAGAACCCTGTGATGATAACAACACTTGTACAGAAAACGATGCCATTGATGAAAACTGCGA
>JAHDHB010000016.1 GCA_020631545.1 Saprospiraceae bacterium
TGATTGGGATAGTGCCCCTGGCGTACAGAATCCAATAGATTTAGGTGCTGGTACTTATAATGTTACTGTTAGTGATGCAAATGCTTGCACCGCTACCGCAACAGCCACAATCACCGAGCCAACACCATTAATTGCTACAGCAACAGGCGAAGCTTTGGATTGCTTTGGGGATACAGATGGAATGATTACCCTCAACGTATCTGGAGGAACCCCTCCTTATAGTTTTAATTGGGACAATGCCGCAACCGTACAAAATCCAACGGGTTTAGCTGTCGGCACATATAACGTAACAACAACAGATGCAAATGGTTGTACCACTTTTGCTACCGCAATAATCACCGAGCCACTTCTTCTTTCTTCTTCTGCCATAGGCAATGGAATTTCTTGTAATGGCGGCTCTGATGGTTCTATAGCATTGACCGTAACAGGTGGGACTTCGCCTTATTCTTTCAACTGGGGCAATGGAGTCAACGTGCAAAACCCAACAGGCTTGTCTACAGGGACTTATAATGTGACAGTCACAGACGACAACGGTTGTACCAGCACTACAACAGCTAATGTTTCGGATATTGCAGCCTTAAATCTTAGTATAGCGCCTAGTATTCTTTGCTATGCAACAGATACCAACGGCTCCATTTCCCTAGAAGTCAGTGGAGGTACTGCGCCTTATACCTTTAATTGGGATAGTGCTCCTAGTGTACAAAACCCAACTAATTTACCTATTGGTACTTATAATGTAACCGTTTCAGATGCCAATGCTTGTACCATCACAGGTACAACGACCATTGATGCATTTGTAGACATCATTGCTACGACTACAGAGGATTCTATCTGTATCGGTGAAAGCGTAACGCTAAGTGCTACGCTAGGAGCAACCTCTTATACTTGGACGCCTTCTACTTCGCTTAGTAGTACGAATACAGCAACAACCATTGCTTCTCCAACTCAAACGACCACCTACACCGTAGAAGCGGTCTTCCAAGGCCCTAACCTCTTTGCTAACGGCGATTTCGACCTTGGATTCGCAGGGTTTACTAGTGATTACATCGTAGGAACAGGTGGCTCATTCGGACAGTTGACCAATGAAGGGACTTACGCGGTATCCAATAATCCTTCTTCAACCCATAACAACTTTGCAAGCTGTGGCGACCACACCAACGGCTCTGGTAACATGTTGGTGGTAAATGGTTCTTCTACACCAAACACGAATGTCTGGTGTCAGACGATGGCGGTTCTTCCGAATACCGATTATGAATTTAGTAGCTGGGTAGCAGATGTTGTAGGTAGTTCTCCTCCTCAATTACAGCTTTATGCTAATGGAGCAGCCATTGGAACCGTATTCAATTCTTCGGCAGGCGTTTGTACTTGGGAAGAGTTTAGCGCCATCTGGAATTCTGGTGCTGCAACATCGGTCAACCTTTGTGTCGTAAATCAAAATACTTCTGGAGGAGGAAATGATTTTGCTTTAGATGACATCACCTTCACGACTATTTGTACAAAGACCTCTTCTGTAACCATTTATGTATCCGATCCTATCTTGACACCTTCTCAAGTAGATGTCACTTGTTTCGGCAGTGGAGACGGTTCTGCAACAGCTACGATGTCCGGTGGTTTTGAACCTTATACCTATACTTGGAGTAATGGCGAAAGCACTACTACTATCTCTAACCTATCTGGTGGTCAATACACCGTTACGGTTACGGATGCAAGTATGTGTACAGTTACAGCGAGTTATGATATTCTTGAACCTTTAGAGTTGATGGCTACCGCAACGGCAACGCCTGTTACTTGTAATGGTGGCTCAGATGGCACTATTGATATGACCATCATCAATGGAGATGAGCGTACTATCGTGCTTTCGCCAATAGCGGATGCTTATGTAACGCAAACATCGCCAACGACTAACTTTGGTAGTGACCAGACCTTGAACATCGACCCATCGGTCTTCACTACGCCTTCTCAATTCTTCATGAAATTTGATTTGAGTAGTATCCCTGCTGGTTCAGTTATTACTAGCTCAAGCCTACGTATGCAGTCCTACACGGGCTTTGCCTACGGCAATGATGGCAATGTTTATACACGTCTCGTAGTTGACGATAGCTGGACGGAAAACGGCATTACTTGGGACAATCAGCCTACTGCTGCCGCTACAAATTCAGGTTCCTGGTGGATTTGGTATGACTTTGACTTAACCACTTCTAGCCCAGCAGATGGTGTAGGTGAAAATACCAACGCCTTATTAGCTACTGATTTGAATAACGAATTAAACGGAGACGGCATTGCTTCCTTGAGGCTACACTCCGTCGGCTATAGAACCTACTATCGTTCAAGAGAATATGCAACGGTAGCAGATCGACCAACGTTGACCATTACTTACCGTTGTCAAACCATTGATTGGTCGGGGCCTAATGGATTTACAAGTAACTCCGAAGACCTAACGGGTCTAGAAGCAGGAACTTATACCGTAACGGTCACCGATTGTGATGGTTGTGTAGCTACTGCAAGTGCTACCGTTACAGAACCTACTTTACTCTCTGCTACGGCTACGGGCGGCGCTCTTGCTTGTAATGGAGATACAGACGGTTCCTTGGCCTTAGCCGTAACTGGAGGTGTAACGCCTTATAGCTTTGTTTGGGATAATGCGGCCAACGTACAAAACCCAACAGGTTTAGGTGCAGGTGTTTATAACGTAACCGTAACAGACGGCAATAATTGTACATCGACTTCTACCGCTACGCTCACCCAACCAACCTTGCTTTCTTCGACAACGACACTCAATAATGATGTGACTTGTAATGGAGGTGCTGACGGTAGCGCAACGATAAGTACGACAGGCGGTTCGCTTCCTTATACTATAATTTGGAGTAACGGAACGACTTCTGCTACCGCAACAGGATTAACGGCTGGCGTTTATACCGTAACACTCACAGATGCAAACGCTTGTACGAATACGGGAACCGTAACGATCAGTGAGCCTCTGGCCTTGACTGCTCAGATATTGAGTAGTACGCCTTCTAGTTGTATCGCTTGTATTGGTACGGCAGACTTAGACGTTGCTGGCGGGGTATCTCCTTATACCTTCATTTGGACGAATGGAAATACTGTTGAAGATCCAACAGACCTTTGCTCGACGATCAATACGGTAACGGTAACCGACGCTAATGGCTGTACCGCCATGACCTCCATCAACATTGGAAATATCACCGATTTTGCCTTCTCCAGCACCTCAGTAGATGCTAATGTAAGTTGCAATAGCCTTTGTGATGGACAAGCAACGGTAACCACATCGGGAGGTGCAACACCTTACGTTTTCCAGTGGGATGCTGCGGCTAATAATCAAACAACAACAACGGCTACAGGTCTTTGTGCAGGCAGCTATGGCGTAACGGCAACCGATGCAAACGGTTGTACCGTGGTAGATATCCTAACGATTACTGAACCTGATTTGTTGAGTACAACGACAATAGAAAACAATGGTGTTTCTTGTAATGGCGATAGTGACGGTAGTGCTACCGTTACCGCTACAGGGGGTACCTTACCTTATACATTTAACTGGGATAATACAGAAACAACGGCAACTGTAACCAACCTTACTGGCGGCTCACACCAAGTAACGACCACAGATGGTAATGGTTGCATCAGTATTTCCACTGTAATTATCAGCGAACCAGCGGTCTTGACTGCCGTAGCAACTCAAAACTTAGCGGTCAATTGTTTCGGAGAGAGTAATGGAAGCGCTACTGTAGTAGCGACAGGAGGAACTACAGCTTATTCTTACTTGTGGGATAATGGAATAACTACGCCAACGGCAAACAACCTCACAGGCGGAAACCATACCGTAACTGTAACAGATGTAAATGGTTGTATCTTTACGACGAATGTCTTGATAGACGAACCTCCTTTATTGTCCTCAACAGCAACGCTTGTTCAGGATGTAACTTGCTTCGGTGGTTCAGACGGTTCGGCTTCTCTATTGGCTACTGGTGGGCTAATGCCTTACGCTTACCTGTGGGATAATGGTGAAACCACTTCTACGGCCATTGGGTTGACTGCGGGTACTCATCCGGCAACGGTCACCGATGCGAATGGTTGTACAACAACTTCCACTATTCTGATTAGCGAGCCTCCATTACTACAAGCAGTCATAAACGGCACAACGCCTTCGAACTGTGCTGCTTGTGATGGTACTGGACTTGTTGTTGCCTCTGGCGGTGTTGCTCCATATACTTATACTTGGGATAATGGAAATACTAGTGACAATCCACTTGATCTTTGTGCAGGAATCAATACCGTAACGGTCACAGATGCAAATGGTTGTACAGCTACGACTAGCACAAACATAGGCAATATCACGACCTTAGCAATTACAAGCACAACGGTTACCGCAAATGTAAGTTGTACTAATGTTTGTGACGGAACGGCTTCCATCACTGTAACAGGTGGCGAATCACCTTATACTTATGATTGGAGTGGTGTAGCAGCAGGCCAAAACAGTCCTGATGTAACAGGTTTATGTGCAGGAACTTATACGGTCTCTGTCTCTGATGTAGATGGTTGCCTAGCGGTGGATCAAGTTATCATAACAGAGCCTACAGTACTAGGTATTACAGCAGTAGAAACCGTACCAGTAAGCTGCTTCGGTGGCAATGACGGTGAAGCCTTAGCCACGGCTACAGGTGGAACCCTCCCCTACTCCTACACTTGGAGCAGTGGAAGCCTAATCGACCTAGCAACAGGTTTATCAGCAGGCACTTATACGGTAGTCGTAACAGATGGCAACGGCTGTACCGCTACAACGACAACGTTCATAACAGAACCAGCGGCAGCAGTGGCCTCTACAATACTAAGCCAAACACCTTCTAACTGTACTTCTTGTGATGGTACAGCTACAATTTCGGTATCTGGAGGAACTGCCCCTTACACCTTTACTTGGTCTAATGGTTATACTAACGTAGATCCTACAAATCTATGTCAGGGAATCAATACGGTAACCATAACAGATGCCAATGGTTGTACACTCGTACAGAATGTCAACACTGGAAATACTTCTACCTTAGTCATTGCTAGTGAAACGATTGATGTACAACCTTCTTGCTTTGGAGATTGCACAGGTCAAGCTACGGTAGTCGCCTCTGGAGGTGAAGCACCTTATACTTTCTCTTGGGATGCAGCAGCAGGAACTCAAAGTACGACTTCAGGTATTGCAACAGGGCTTTGCGCAGGAACTTACTTCGTAACTGTTTCTGACCAAGACGGTTGTATAGCCGCTGAAGATATCATCATCATTGAACCTCCACTACTTACAGCCACCGCCTCCGTGCTTAGTGATGTAAACTGTAATGGCGGCTCTGACGGCGTTGCAACGGTCAGTGTTACAGGAGGAACGGTAGGCTATGCTTACTTGTGGAGTAATGGAAATATTACTTCAACCATAAACGGCGTAACGGCTGGTATATATACTGTAACTGTAACGGATCCACAAGGATGTACAAGCACCTCTTCCGCTACCATAACAGAACCTCCGTTACTAACGGCCTCAGCTACAGGCATGACACTGGATTGCTTTGGTGATAATGATGGAGCTTTAGACCTTACCGTAGCAGGTGGAACGAGTCCTTATACCTACGCTTGGTCGGGTGGAGCTGATCCAGTTGAGGATCCAAGTGGCTTGACCGAGGGAACGTATACCGTTATCGTTAGTGATCAGTTAGGTTGTGTGGTCACAGCCTCAGCAACTATATTAGAACCTACACAAGTAACGGCAACTTCAACAACAACGGATGTATCTTGTTTTGGTGCTTGTGATGGAACTGCAACGGTGCTTCCCACAGGTGGCGTAAGCAACTTTACATACTTATGGTCAATAAGTGCGAACAACCAATCTACGGCAACAGCGGTTGCCTTATGCGCTGGTATTCATACCGTTAGTATTACGGATGGAAATGGCTGTATGATTGTTGAAAACGTGGTCATCACCGAACCAACTCAAATTACAGCAACAGCAACACAAGTAACTGGAGTTGATTGCTTTGGAAATACAACGGGTTCTGCACTTGTCAATCCTGCAGGTGGATCAGGTAGCTTTACGTTCCTATGGGATAATGGTGAAGTTGTCAATCCAGCTACAGCCTTATCAGGCGGAATCCACTTCGTAACGGTAACAGATACCAATAATTGTAGTACAACGGCAAGCGTAACCATCGCTGAGCCTACCCTGCTTACCATGAATGTAACAGGAACAGACCCAACTTGTAATGGCGTTTTTGATGGCGTGGCTACAGCAACCGTAAGCGGCGGAACACCTAATTATTCTTACATATGGAGTAATGGACTGGGCGGCGCGGTGAATAACCAATTAGGAGCCGGTACACATAGTGTAACGGTCACGGACTTAAATGGCTGTACAACCACTGGAAGCGTTACCCTAGTAGAACCTTCGGCCTTATCGGCAGCATTTAATACAGAACCTGTAACTTGCTTCGGTAATATAGATGGCTTAGCCTTAGCTTTCCCATCAGGCGGTACACCTCCTTATAATTTTGAGTGGAGTAATGGTGAATTGGCGAATCCTGCCATCTTCTTAGGAGCTGGTCAGCATTTCTTGACCATCACTGATGGCAATGGTTGTACACTGGTAGAAGCTCTAACGGTAAGTGGTCCAGCACCACTAGCCCCGATAAATGTCTCTACAGCAGCGCCTACTTGCTTCGGCTCTTCAGATGGAACAGCAACGGCTTCAGCTACTGGAGGTACAGCGCCTTATACCTTTGTATGGAACACAACACCCCCACAATTTGGCCAGACGGCAACTGGCTTAGCTTCTGGACCTATTGATTTGATTATCACCGATGCTAATGGTTGTTCGACGAATCCAATTACCTTCGTCGTTGATGATGCACCGATGATGTTAAACTTATCGACTACCTCAACGAATGCTTCTTGTTCAGGTAGTGCTGACGGTACAGCTACGGTGATTCCTACAGGTGGTGTCCCAAGCTTTACAGCACAATGGAGCAATGGCGCTACAGGCTTAACGGCGATTAACTTAGTAGCGGGAACTTATGCGGTGACAGTTAGTGATGCTAACGGCTGTATGAACATTACTAGCGCTATTGTAACCGACCCCGACCCAATAGTAGCGGTCATTGATACCATAATTCATAACCCATGTTATGGAGATGAAATTGGAGGTATCGAAATCGGCGCTACTACAGGAGGAACCTCACCGTATATGTATTCCATAAATGGTTCCGATTATCAAGCAGGAAATGTCTTTGGAGGCTTAGCAGCAAGTACTTATACACTTTATGTACGAGATGTTAATGATTGTGAAATTACACAGCAATTTACAGTGGACGAATCCCCAGAGTTGCTCGTTAATATAAATGTAGAAACACTCGTACAATTGGGTGATAGCACGCAATTGACGACGCAGGTGAGCCCAGCTATTGGCGTAAGCTATACTTGGTCTCCTGCTGACTATCTAAGTTGTACAGATTGTCCAAATCCTTGGGTCTTGCCGCTAGAGGAAACAACTTATACGGTAACGGTACAAGATACCTTGAATGGATGTATTACGACGGAGAGTGTAACCATCTTTGTACAAAAAGATCGCAACATCTACATTCCTAATGCGTTTACACCAAATAACGATGGTATCAATGACGTATTTATGATATACGGAAATATTGATGTCGCAAGAGTAAGACGCTTTTTAGTCTATGATCGTTGGGGAGAGATTGTCTTCGAAGGACTTGATTTTCAAACTGATGACCCGCTATATGGATGGGATGGTACCATGAATGGAAAGAAAATGAACCCAGCGGTGTTTGTCTATTACGCAGAGGTGGAATTTGTGGATGGAGAAGTCATTCAATATAAAGGAGATGTAACGTTGCTTCAGTAATTGCGCATTTTCTATAGCGTAGGGTTGTTTTTCTGTAGTTCCCTTGATTGAAATCAGGGGTTACGGAAAACTACCTTCCTTGCTTTGATTTAATAAAATCATTTGAAATAAAGAATTGTGTTGTAAAACAATGCAATTCTCTATTTTAAACCTTATTTTTATACAGCAATACGGGATTGGCTTAAGGCAAATCCTAGGAGACAAAGCTTAGTTTTGAGCGGCTGACCTCAAGCATAATAAAACAAGCTACTATTTTACTGTTTACTTTTCAATTAATTAATTGAAATAAAGGATATAACGGACAATGAACACCCCTGCTTATTAAACCCAATAATGATTCGCGGTTCGCAGGTTAGGCAAAAGTTATCTTATTTATTCTTTTGCCTAAGAAAGTGGCTCCCTAAAGAAAATGTTTGCCCTAATAACAAGTTTCCTTTGGCAATAATTACCACTTTCGATTAATTTTATTTAATTTAGCAATCAATACTCGTCGTTTATTACACAATATAGAGCCTCGACGAATCAAAAAACCGTTCGTATGAAATTGACTAAACTTACATTAGTGGTTGCTTGCCTCTTCTTTTTTATGGGAAGTACGGTAGAAACCTTGAAAGCACAGGACATACACTTTTCTCAGTTTTACCTTTCCCCATTGAACCTAAACCCAGCGTTGACGGGAGTAATGAGTTGTAATCATCGTTTTGTAGCGAATTACCGTAACCAGTGGGCTAGTATTTTGAAAGGCAATGCTTATAATACGTACTCTGTTTCTTATGATATGCGTCGCCCTGTTGCTCGTTATGACAACTTCGGTGTTGGCGTTACATTCTGGGGAGATCGGGCTGGAGAATCTCAATTCAGCACTCTAGAAGCTAAAGTATCAGGTGCTTATGCTAAGCGAATAAGTGGATACCGTAAAAAATCGAATTATATCTCTGTAGGTGCAGAATTGGGTTTTGCCCAAAGAAGCATCAATTTCTTGAATCTCCGCTATGGTACTCAAAACGATGGTGGTGTTTTCAATCCCGCTTTTGCTTCTCTTGAAGATTTTGCTTTTGATAACTTCTTATTTGTGGATCTTTCGGCTGGTTTACTTTGGTATTCTATCCTTAACGAAACGAATAACTGGTACTTAGGAGCGACATTCAGTCACTTGAATCGTGCTGACCAATCTTTTGATGATGACCCAGAAATCGACGAATCTTTATACAGCAAAGTTACGCTTCATGGTGGAGCCGACTTTATGTTGACGGATCGTATGGGATTAGTTCCTGGTGCTGTTATTTTCTTACAAGGACCTTCTACTCAAATCAATGGAGGTACAAGTATCAAAATGAAATTAGGCAACGGAAGAGTCAACACACAAGCTTTTCACTTAGGACTGTGGGCACGTATTTCCAATACCTACAAGAAGAGCATTCACGCAGATGCTGTAATTCTTTCTACTCGCTTCGATTACAACACATTCAGCCTAGGTTTCAGCTATGATGTTAACGTATCTAGCTTGGCCGTTGCTACAAACACCAATGGTGCTTACGAGCTTTCCTTGGTTTACAAG
The DNA here is from genome assembly GCA_020631545.1 of Saprospiraceae bacterium. Taxonomy (GTDB): domain Bacteria; phylum Bacteroidota; class Bacteroidia; order Chitinophagales; family Saprospiraceae; genus JAHDHB01. The sequence continues at coordinate 9,465 of JAHDHB010000016.1, forward strand.
ATTTGCAACCCAGACCGTCGTGGTGTTTTCTGTCCTGATTTTTAAGACAATAGAGATTTAGGATTCGTCCTAATGCTGAAATAAAAGCCCTCTTCGAATATAATCGAAGAGGGCTTTTTCTTTAATCTGGGATATTAATTGTGAGTTCATCATTCTAGATTCCCGTGACTGAAGTCACGGGCTACAGAAAGTAAGCCAGCTACCCTCGCACGAACCCATTAAAAGCCTTCTCATGCCCAATCGTCGTCTTTATCATATGGCCAGCATAGACGACTGTATCATCAGGTAGCACATAGAGTTTATTTTGGATGCTAGCTTTTAGTGTTTCGAAATTTCCACCGGGGAGGTCGGTTCTGCCTATGCTCTCTCGAAATAGGACATCACCAGCGATAACGAACTTGGATTCAGCGCAATAGAAGGAAAGACTAGCGGGCGAATGCCCTGGGGTGAAGAGCGTTTCTAACTTGGTATTTCCAAATTCAATGATTTCTCCTTCTTCTATATAACGACTTGGTTCTGGCGATTTTTGGGAGGAGATGCCGTACATTTGTCCTGAAGTTGGTGCAAAATGTAGTACAGGTAACTCATCTTTATGGATTTCTAAGCCTAAATCGTATTTTTCGGCAACAAATTTGTTGCCAAATACATGGTCAAGATGGCAGTGGGTGTTGATGAGTCGAACGGGTTTTAAGCCGTTATCTGAAATGAAGTTGACTAGGTTTTGCTCTTCTGCTGTGGTGTAACAACCCGGATCGAATATAATACACTCCTTGGTTTCATCGTAAACGATATAGGTGTTTTCTTGAAAGGGATTGAAGGTAAAACTAGCTACGTTGGCCATGAAATATTCTTTTAATGGTTTTTCTTCCTTCTTCTGGATGTATTCCTACAACAAATTTGCTTAAGCAAACGTTTAAATATTTGACGTTATGGGCAAGAAAGTAGTATATTGAAGAATTGTTGCAAAGTTAGTTATTTAGGAATTAAGTGCGTACTCATCGTGTATTATTTGCCACAAAGAACATAAAACGGCTACGCCATTAGTTAAAAGTTAGTAGTGCTCCATGATAGTTATCGGGAGTTAGTAGTTGTCCGTTTTGGCGAAAAATAAACGTGAGTTGCGTCTACTTGCAGTCTTCGGAAAAACGATTAAAAAAACCTTTGTAACATCCTGAATTTCAACTTATCTACTTGTGATTTCGTATTAAAAAACAACGAAATGAAAGCATATAGTACAGGACGGCAAAGCCGTAGTAATTATCATTTTGACGACACCTCACAGCGTTGATTTTTAACAACATAGACACATAGTTTTTTGACGGCCTTGGTGTGAAAGGACACATAGGAGACTGAAAAAGGTCTAGCGACCTTTTTCACATAGAATCTCACAGCGAAAAACTGCGCGAGCATATACTAGATTAAGGTTTTGTTTTTTAATTAGATTGTTTCTTATTTAAAAACTTTGCACAAAAAACAAACTTTCGGCGTTGTGTGTACAAAGAAACATAAAGTCGATTGGAAGTAATATCTTTGTGTTCCTATGTGCTCTTTGTGGCAAAAGAAACGGAAATAAATCTACGAACAACCGTAAATATGAAACATACTCAATCAATATTTGGCTTTATTTTTTGTCTACTACTTGTCGTGGGGAATCTCTCTGCACAAGGAATTTACACAGAATTTGGTCAAAATCGTATTCAATATGAGAAGTTTAAGTGGAAAAAATATATTTCCCCTCACTTTATCACGTATTGGTACGAAGGAGGAGAAGAGCTGAGCAAATTTGTCATCCATTCTGCGGAAAAGGATTATGAACAACTGCAAAGCACGATGGAGTATAAAATTGGGCCGAAAATACGGATTATTCTGTACACGAATATCACGGATTTTCAACAGGCTAATATTGGCGATACGGAGTTGTTTTATAATGTGGGAAGTGTAGTCAAAACCTTGGGGAACAAGATTTATGTCTACTATGATGGTGATCACCATAAACTCTACAAGCAAATTCGTGAGGGTATTGCTCAGGTCTATGTCAATCAAATGTTGCTAGGCCATAATTTTCAAGAGATTGTGCAAAATGCCGTCTTAATGAATTTGCCCAAATGGTTTACAGATGGCTTGGTTTCTTTTGTTGGGGAAGAATGGAATACGGAAATGGATAATAAATTGAGAGATGGCATTCTCTCTGAACGATATAGCGACTTTTCAGTATTGATCAAAGAAGATCCAACCTTAGCGGGTCATTCCTTGTGGTATTACATCAGCCAAAATTACGGCAAATCTACTGTTTCCAATCTCTTGTACATGACGCGCATCAATCGTAGTATTGAGAGTGGATTTTTGTATGTCATTGGCAATTCTTTTTCAAAAACAACGGGAGATTGGAGCTACTTTTTTCAACAACGGTACCGTGCCGAAACGGAATTAGCTACCGAAAAAGAGGCCGGTGTTGCCATCAATAAACAAGAAAATCGTTTCCCTGGCGTCATTACACAAGTAAAAATCAACCCTAATGGACAGCAAGTCGCTTGGGTGGAGAATAAAGATGGCTTGAGTAAAATCATGGTGTCAGATGTAGAAGGCAAGGAACAAGTCCTCGTTACCAAGCAAGGCTTAAAAGCGAAAACTCTTTCTACGGATTATGGCTATCCTATCCTTTCTTGGGGAAAAAATATGAATGTGTTGACGGTAATTTTTGAGAAAGCACATAAACTCAAAATTGCTAAATATAATGTCAAGGACAAAAAGACGAAAATTTCATCCATCGATGATTCCGTCGAACGCATTTATAGCGCTGACTATATTTCTGGTAAACGGATGGTTCTTGCTGCTTTTCGAGAAGGTAAAAATGACCTCTACTTCTGTGACGACGATGGAAGCAATCTCAAAAGAATCACGCGGGATATTTATGATTATATGGATCCTGTAGCCGTTCAATTGGGAGATAAAAAAGGTGTCATTTTCGCGTCCAATAGAAATTCTGCTACACTGCAAAATTCTGGCCCAGCGGCTTATTATGATGCTGCTTCTTTTGACCTCTATTTCTTAGATACCGAAAATATAAATGGTCAACTCATTCGACTAACGGATACTCCTTTTGCTAATGAACGTCAACCGATTCAAGTGGATGAGCAGCATTTTGCTTACCTCAGCAATGAAAATGGTATTGAGAATCGCTATATCGGAAAAATCGAACAGCAAGAAATCATCAACGACCAAGGAGCAACGACGAAGGAATGGGGTGCAATGACTTGGGCAAATTCGAATTATAACCGCAGCATTTTATTGCAAAGTGCAGCTAGCACTAAAGGAAAAATCGCTGAATTGATGCTTCGAGATGGTGCTTACCAAATCTATATCGAAGAAATCAATCCAGAGGAAACCAAAGAATTACTACCGACCGAATATCGTATTTATCGGATGCCTCTTGTCGAAGAAGAAAAAGTAGAAGAAACGACGGAAGTGATCGATAATGTATTGGAGGAAATAACGGAGGAAGTGGTTGAAGAAGTCGAAGTCGAAGAAATCATCACGGAACCAGCAGAAGAAAAGGAAATTGATAAAGAAGAAAAAGTCAACATTGATGATTATTTCTTTCAAAGTGAATTTGAGAATGAAGAAACACCAACGCTCACGGAAAAAGAGGAAGCAGAACTTGAAGATCCAAGCGTTATCGAAGCAGCAACGTTGGAGTTAAAAACAGCTCCCACCCCTGTAAAAAAAGAATATGTCCCCATAAATATTTCGCAAAAGGACGTATTAGACTATAAAACACGCTTCAAATCGGAATTTTTAACCTTACAAATTAATAACAGTTGCTTGTTTGACTGTTACGAGAACTATACCGGAAGCAATATTTTCTACGAATATCAGCCTATCGGCATCATGCTTACTGGTAGCATTTCGGATTTGATGGAAGATCACCGTTTTTATGGGGGTATACGCCTCCCAATTCCTGGCGCTTTCAATGCGATGCATTACTTTCTAGTCTATGAAAACAAGAAAAAACGCTTGGATAAACGGTTTTCATACTACCGCCGCGCATACATCACCGACTACAACCCCAATTCCTTCAATCCAATAAGTGGAAAGACGGTGACGAATTATGCCAATATGCAGCTCAATTATCCAATCAATATTTACAACAGCCTTCGTTTTCATACCCAAATTCGAACAGATCGAAATGTATTATTAGCCACTGATTTTAATACCTTAGATGTAGAACCTATCGTAGAAGAGCGCTTGGGGATTGGATTGGATTATGTGTTTGACAATACCGAGGAGGTTTTAACGAATATTCGACGCGGTACTCGCTTCAAGATAAACACCCAATTACAAAAACGCTTTGATTTGAGGTTTGAGAACAATGCAGGGTTTGATTTTGCGAAAGGGATGATGGGCGTCATCGGTTTTGATTTTCGGCAATACTTGCCCCTTGATCGCCACACCATCTTTGCCGCTCGCTTAGCTGGTTCCACTTCCTTTGGGGCGGAGAAAGTCTTATATTACTTAGGTGGCGTAGACAATTGGTTGCTTCCCATAGGACTAGAAAACAAATCACACCTAGATATTCCTGTTCCCAATGATGCACCACTTACAAAATACGCTTACCAAACCTTAGCTACGAATCTGCGAGGCTTTAAAAATAATATCCGAAACGGAAATAGCTATACTGTCTTGAATGCAGAAATCCGTGTACCCGTTTTTCAATATCTAACGGGTACTACGGTCAAATCTCCTTTCGTTCGCAATTTCCAAATCGTTGGTTTTATGGACATGGGGACTGCTTGGCAAGGAATTTCGCCTTTTAGTAAAGACAATCCGCTCAATACGGTATCTCTTGAAAATGAAGATGTTCAGGTATCGGTCACGGTCAATTATTTCCGAAATTGTTTTTGGTTATGGCTTTGGTGTTCGCACCATGCTCGTCGGCTATTTCCTCAAACTCGACTATGCTTGGGGTATAGAAACGGGGCAATTGCAACCAGGCGTCTTATACTTTTCTTTAGGCACAGACTTTTAAAATAGTGTCTACTTTAAGTTACTTACCGTTTTGGGCTTGTAACCCTATCCAAACCTTTCCCTTTTATAGGGAAAGGCTTTCACCCTGCTTTTGATTTTTTAGGGTTTGGTTCTTGGGTCGTGTTGATTGACAGGGGGATAGGTTTTGCTTTAATTCATAGCCATCATTACTGCACCACCAATTTCTGGTATTCAGCGTAATCTGACGTAGCGATTTTTACAAAATACAAGCCTGCGGCTAAGTTTGCTGTTTGAATTTCAACTCTAGTCTCGTAGGTTTGTAAATCTAATCTTTGCTCAGCGTCTATTCGGCCATTAGCATTTAGAATAGTTACCTGAGCAGGTTCGCTCTTCGGATTTTTGATTTCTATAAACGTATTTTCTCCTTGCACCACAGGATTCGGCATCAAGGGGCTCATTGTAAATCGATCATTGTAAAAAAGACCCGAAGTTATATCAGAATAAGAAATCCTTCCATCAAGAGCGACTTGCTTGAGTCGATAGTAGTATTGAACACCTTGTTGTACTGCGCGGTCTGCATAACGGTATTCGTGTTGTAGCATACTCGTTCCTTGCCCTTCAAACCAAGCAATATCTTCCCATTCAAACCCTTCGGTAGCACGTTGTAATTGGAAGCCTTTATGTTCAATTTCTGTTTCTGTTTGCCATCCAATGTCAAGATGATCCTGTGCTGTCCTTGCTTTGAATTCCGAAAGCTCTACAGATAGGAAACAGGTACTTCCTCCTACAAGATCCCCTGCTGTAAGCGGCGTATCTGGTAGACATTCATAGGCATAATCAAGCAACAAAAACTGACTATCGTCTACGACTCGAAGATGAATATAACCATAATGCGTAGCACCGTCAGCAATAAACCGAATCCCAATATAAGCTGTTACATCTCCTTTCCACAGACCATAGGAAGAACTTGAAGACACATAAAAGTCTAAAGCAGAGCTATATGTCATGAAGTTTTGAGAAGAATTAATCGCTGCACCATAAGCCAAAGGCACAGGAAGATAATTACCCGTATTCGCTACAATTACAGAATTGCTAGGAGCATTAGAGTTTCGAAAAGCGAGCACAGCGTAGTCGGTATTACTTATCGTAAAGTCGTTGACCCCATCATTATTTATGTCAATAACAGCAATATCACCTATATTATACACTTGATCAGCAGGATCAATGTTTGTGGCAATAACTTCAGCCTGAGCTACAGGTGCGGTGAGCAAAAAAGCAGCACCAAGGCTAGAATACTGTTGGAGTTTTCTAGAAAAAGAGGTAAGAGTTTGTGTGTTATTCATTGGTATTAATATTGGGTAAAGAGAAATTAGATTAACCGATTAAATACCATTTTTATTGAGGGGCTGTAATATACCACTTTTATTTTTTATCGAAGGAATACTATTGATCGATCTCCTTCCGAATCGTCTATCCTATTTCCTTATCTAGCGTTGGTTTTATTCGATGAGTTATTAGCCTAAAAATCAATTGTTTCTAAGTTTGCAACACCTCAAGTTTAGTGTGGTTTTCTTTGAATTATAAGACCAAAGCTAGCGCTCTGAGAGGGCGGATATGCTTAGAAACAAGCAATAATTATTGAAAAACCTCTTCAAAATTCTAGGAATAATTTTCACCTCGTCAGTTGTTTACACATCGGTTTGGGCTTGTAACCCTATCCAAACCTTTCCCTTCAAAGGGAAAGGCTTTCTCCTCCTTCTAATTTTTTAGGTTTTAGTTGATAGACCTTGCTTAGTGATGCGGTGACTGATTTTTCGGGAGAAAACATGACAGGTTTTGGAAACCTGTCATGTTTGTGCTGGTCGTCAGCTTCCTTAATTTTGAAAAGCGTACCAAGACACCTCTAGATTTTGGCCCCATCCTTCAAAGGACATATCTGTACGAGTGACCAACACATCAAATCCAGTCATTGTTATATTGGTAACCGTTACGGAAAAGTTGTCAGGATAGCTTGTTCCTGTTTCATTTTGAGCAGTAGCTACAACGATAGGTTGAGAAGTAAAAGGAGTAGGAAAAGTAATCCGAAACCGCAAGCCAGGACTTATACCACTCATGGCCAATATTTCATTGATGGACCCCGTAAGGCCGTTCGCTCCAGCATAACTAGGAGGAATTTGAAGCACGCTAGCACCAAGAGCATTTTGAAAAGCAAGCGTTCCATTGGTAGGATCTGGAATGGTAGCATTGTAATCTACAAACACTCCATTAAGCCCCGTAGTCCCAGCACCAGGAAAAGAACCAATAGTCGCTTTCCCGCCCGTCATACTCAAGACCGTAGTTGGTTGCCAAGAAGCATTTCCATTCGCATCCGAAGTTAAAATCGCTCCATTAGCTTGGTTTCCATCTTCATAGCGCACGCTTCCGTTAATATGCAAATTGGCCGTTGGAGTTGTCCCTATGCCTACTTGTCCATTCGTATAAATATCATCCGTAATGGCATCTGCCCTAGTATTATCCATTCTTAGCCAATCATCATCAGCTTCAACCTTAACCCAAACGGTACCATTCCAGTAGTAAAAACCAGGGGTGACATTGGAAACCGTTGCGGTATTATAAACCATCTCCGAAACAGTGGCGGCGGGTACGGTGGTCACATCTCCTGTCCCAGTCAAAGCAATTCGAGGAATCAAAATACCCGAATCTGTAGAAGACACTTCAAGTTTTGCATCAGGAACACTAGTCCCTACACCTACATTTTGAGCAGAGAGTAGTAGGGCTGAAAAGGAAAAACAACAGAGGAAAATTATTTTTTCAAACATCAGTGGTGGGTTTTTAAGGCTAATCGTAAAAAATTTCAAGAGTCTATATATAAATAAAAAACTTCATTCGAGACAAAAAATAATGCCCTATTATCTCATAGCTTGCCTAAAAATGGTCGTCGTTTATTGACCTGAATTTTTGTAAAACAGCTTAAAGGGAAACAAGGATTATTCCGTTAAAGGCAAGAATTTCCTCCTTGAAAAAAAATGACGAAACTTTAGCTTAAAGAGTCTTCTTTTCCGATATTTCAGGCTATTGCTCCTAGCCACGATAGTTATCTTTTTGCCCTTTGTCAACGCGATTTTCAGGAACGACTCGTTCTATTTTCCCAAAGATAGATCCAAGCGCCTCACCAACTCACTTAAATGTGGATTTCGTTGGTTAAGTAGCTGATATTTATCTTTTTCGTTTAGGATTTTTGGTGTTTTGGGTTTTTCGACCTTTGGTTTAAGACTTAAGTCAATAACAAATTCAATGAGCAGGCTTTTACTACCGAGGCGTTTTCTGAGAAAAGGCATTAATTCTTTTTCACTTCTGATATTTCCTTCCGCATATTGGCTGGGCAAGGTGACTCGCGCTTTTTCTCCTTCAATACTGAGTTTCACTTGCTTGAATGATGTACGAACCGTATTTTGCTTCACTACCGTCTCAGCAAATTCCTTCCATGCTGTTTCCAAGTGCTCTTGAGTAAGCATAACCGGCCGAGCTTCTTCTTGTTTCTCCTCCTCTACGACCTCCTCCATCAAGCTGCTAAGGGAGCCAATGGATAACGATTTACCTAGATTTAAGCTAGGCAGTTTTTTCTCTAAGGGAGAAGATGTTTTCGGCTCCGCTACGACTTTTTGATTGGGTTTTGCTGCTGAAACGGCTGCTTTTTGAGGATTTTCGCTTAGGTCAAGATTTTTTTTTTCAGGGGCAGTGTTTGGATGGCCTGCTACTTGTCCATTACTAGTAAGCTTTACTGCCCGATTGATGTAGCACATTTTTATCAAGGCCATTTCTACATGCAAACGTTTATTACGCGCCATTTTGTAGTTAACATCACATTCATTCGCGATATTAAGACCTGATAAAAGGAAAGATTTTGGTGCAAGCGCTGCCTGAGTTTCGTAACGCATTTTTATGGTATCGCCTACTTGCAATAACTTCAAGGTAGCGACATCCTGCGCCACCAGCAAATTTCGTAGATGCTCTGCAAAACCATTGATAAAAATATCGGGTTCGAATCCCTTTGAAAGAATTTCATCAAACATAGAAAGCATAGCGCCTACATCCTCCTTCAACATAGCATCCGAAACCTTAAAATAATAGTCGTAATCTAAGATGTTGAGGTTGGTAATGACATCATCATACGTCAATCGCTTTCCAGAAAAGCTAATCAAGCGATCAAAAATAGAAAGCGCATCACGCAAGGCGCCATCTGCCTTCTGCCCAATAATGTGTAAAGCATCATCATCAGCAACAATGGTCTCCTGCTCACAGATATGCTTTAAGTGCTGCATAATGTCCGGCACTTGAATCCGAAAGAAGTCAAATATCTGACAACGAGAAAGAATAGTCGGTATGATCTTATGTTTTTCCGTAGTCGCCAAGATAAAGATAGCATAAGGCGGTGGCTCCTCTAGCGTTTTCAAAAAAGCATTGAATGCCGCTTGAGAAAGCATATGAACCTCATCTATGATATAGATTTTGTATTTTCCTTGCTGTGGCTGAAAACGAACTTGCTCTACTAAGGAGCGGATATGATCGACACTATTATTCGAAGCAGCATCTAATTCATGAATGTTGAAGGATGCATTCTCGTCAAAGGATTTGCAAGAAGAGCATTCATTACAGGCTTCAAATTCTTCTGTCCTATTTTCGCAGTTGAGCACCTTGGCTAAAATACGAGCACAAGTAGTTTTGCCCACTCCACGAGGGCCACAGAACAAGAAGGCATGCGCCAGTTGTTCGTTTTTAAGTGCATTTTTCAAGGTTTGTGACACATGTTGTTGGCCAACGACATCCTTGAAATGAACGGGGCGGTATTTCCGCGCGGATACGACGAATTTTGACATAAAGAATTGAGTGTGTAATTCTTCCGCAAGTTAGCGCAAAATTACCGTTTTTGCTAATCAAATGGGTAAAAATTGTTTATTCAAGAGTAACTGTAGCTTAAGGCCTTCCAATTTTGTGCTTTTCTCAAAGTCGCGTAGCAGAACTACTCGTAAAAAATAGTGTAATAGATTTTTTATTTTTATTAAAGCAGATAATTTCAGTATACTTACTAAAAAATATTCCCTTATAAAAACAATTGTTAATCTTCTACACTCACCGTTCCTAAAAGCATCTATCATGAAACGAATTGTCACGGCTATATTTTTTATTACACCTTTATTACTTGCGGCACAGAATATTATCCCTAATGGCGGAAAATGGAACTAGCAATTGGGTGTATTGGGCAGATGCATCGCTAGGCTATATGGCCACTTTTCAGACAACAACAACCGAAGTCTATAGTGGTACTCAAAGCGGCCAATTGACCGTTCAGACTGTAGCTTCGCCCTCTTCATTTACTAAGGTGATGATCAAAAACGCCAATTTCTCCTTGGAAGGAGGGAAATCCTATCTTATTTCCTTTTATCTCAAAACGGATATCCCCGATCAAGCATTCCGTATGCAAGTACATCAAGATGCTAGTCCATACACGGTCTACCATGAAGAGACGCTCAACTCTTCTACCGCTTGGCAAGCCTTTAGTTTTGATTTTATTGCGCCCGTCACGACATCCGATGTACGGTGGACGCTTAAGCTAGGGAATTCCGTAGCGACTTATTATATTGATGAGGTATCCATCACGGAAAATAGCCTTACCTACACTTCCCTTATTGACCCTAACTATAGCATAGATTGGTCTCAAGTCGGTATTCCTGGAGGTATTCCAGATATTCCGAACGTATTGAACGTACTTGATTTCGGAGCTACGGATAATGGGGTTTTGGATGACGATTATGCTGCTTTCCAAGCGGCTTTGGATGCAGCGAATTATGGGGAGGCAGTTTTCATTCCCTCAGGAGAATATTATATCCAAAATACCCTTCAAATGCCTGAGGGTGTGGTCTTGCGTGGGGAATGTCCTACGGTTACCATCTTAAATTTTGATCTGGCTGGTGTAGCGGAAACACTTATCGATATTGCTACCTATGAATACGGTACGTTTGTGGATGTAACGGGCACGCTTGATAAGGGAACGACCATGCTTTCCGTTGTAGATCCTAGCAATTTTACCATAGGAGGCTATGCGGAATTGCAGCAAGATAATGACGCTGCGATCATGTACACCGACCCCATTTATAACACAAGTTGGGCTGAACATTCCGTAGGCCAATTATTCAAAATCATAGGTATTTCTGGGAATGAAATTCAACTGGATCGGCCTTTATTTCTGAATTATAATCCCACCCTAAATCCACAGTTAAGGCCTATTGGGCTAATCGAAGAAGTGGGTATCGAAAACCTAAAAATTAACCGCCTTGATAATGGGGATGATCATACCATTCTTCTAAAAAATGCTGTCCATTGTTGGGTACGTAATATTGAAAGCGACATGACAGTTCGAGCTCATATTCAAGTAAGTAGAGCGCTTGATAGTGAAATCAAAGCTTGTTATCTTCACCATTCTCATGATTATGGAGGTGGAGGGCATGGCTATGGCGTAGATGTAACCCACCACTCAACCTCGAACCTTATCGAAGATAACATTTTTGAACACCTTCGGCATTCCATGCTAATTCAGTTAGGCGCTACGGGGAACGTTTTTGGCTATAACTATAGTATAGACCCTTTTTGGAGTACTTCCGCTACCAATCCACCTCCTGATATATCGATGCATGGTCATTATCCTACGATGAACCTATTTGAAGGGAACATTGTGCAAGAAGCGACTTTTTCGGACTATTGGGGGCCAGTAGGGCCAGGGAATACGATGTTTCGAAACCGTGTGGCCTCTAGTGAAATCAGGGTAGCGGATCAATCTCATTATCAAAATGTTATTGCGAATGAAATCACAGATGGTGTCTCAACGCTAGTTATTGAAACCGACGTGGAAAACACTTGGTATCACAGCAATAACATGAATGGCTATACGATTAATACGACGACCGCTAGTCTACCAGCCTCTTTATATCTAAGTGAAAAACCCGATTTCTTTTATCAATTCGCCTACCCTTCTATTGGTCCTGAATTTACGTTAGGAAGTGGGACTATACCCGCAGAAGAACGCTATTTGGCAGGCGAATTGATGCAGTTATGCCATTGCAATCCAGAAGGTTACCCTTGTTATCCTGAGGATTCACTTCAAATTGATCTTCGCGTATGGTTGGAAGGCCCTTTCACCTCAGATTCTATGCGCACACTGCTGAATACTAGAGAATTACTCCCAGGCTACCCCAACCAAGTAGGTGGTCATCCCTATACCGTTGCTCCTTGGAATTATATTGGGCTGGAGGGAACGACTTTCAACGCCTACGATTATGCGCATATTCATCGCTTGTATGATTCGCCAGTAGTAGACTGGATTTTGCTTTCTTTTCGCAGCGAGCCTACCTCCGTCACACCCCTTGCTCAGTCTGCTGCCTTACTTTTAGGAGATGGGCGTATCATCATTCCTCAAACCAATGAATTTTGGGCTTCTTTGCCTTCTTCTTTTTACGTACTAGCTTCCCACCACAATCATTTGACTGTAATGACCAAGCTTCCATTGGCCTTTTCGGGAACCTCACTTTCCTACAACTTTCGGACAGCAGGGAGCTATGAAAATCAGGGCAGCAAAGAAATGTCGGCCAATAATTGGGTGATGCGAGGAGGAAATGGAGATCGGCTATCCGATTTGTTTGGGGAGGACATTAACAGTTATGACAATCTCTATTTTCAACAACATAATGGCTTCTTCAATGTCTATCTCCCCGCAGATTATACCCTTGATGGAGATGTGAATGCGGAGGATAAGCTCTTGTGGGAAGAGAATAATGGTGTATTTTCCACGTTGAGAAGGTAGAACCAAGGTGTGTGCGGAGTGATAAGTCTCCCCACACGCTATTTATTCCTTGCTGCTCTAGTTCTCCTTGGTTTTTTGTTACAGCACAAGCAAAATTTATAGATTAAATTTACCCTTTATCGTTCTTAACTTACAAGGCCGAAGAAAACGCCTTATAACATCAAAATAAACAGCCATTTGAATCATCTTCAAAAAAAGGTATTTAATGCCTAAAACCTCCTGAAATGACTATCTTTTTTCCTCCTACTCCTTTTCATTTTTTTAACTTCCTTAAAAAATCATGGGGCTGAGGTAAGAGATAGCGCTACAATTTATGTATTTTTACTATCGCTTTGGAAGTAGAGGAGATAAAACTCCTTTTACCTGAATAATGTAGTAGATATTTTTTGCCGTCTATTTTTTGAGTATTCTACGTTTTGTTTTAGTGGCGAAAAACTCCAATGCTTAGTGATGTTCTTTCTTCTAAGCATATTACTTAGAGGATAATCAACTCATTTTGAAAAAAATCCTTAGCAAAAAAGAGAACATAAAAGACGACTACTTCGTTTAATTTAACACACTTGAACTAACTTTTATTTACATGGATATAGCTAAAGCCTCGAATTTAAATGAGGTGTTTCTTTATAATTTTGAAAATTATTCAGAAAAACTCGCCATGAGGTATCTTGAAAATGGAGGGTATCAGTCTTTGACCTACCGGCAGTTGAAAGCAAAGGTGTTGAGAGTGGTCAATTATTTGGTACATGTTGGACTTGAACCAGAGGATCGAACAGTCATCTGGACCAAAGCAAGACCTGAGTGGGTATGGGCGGATATGGCTGTACTTATGGCAGGAGCGGTAAACACAGCTATCCCAGAAAATGCAAGTAGAGAGGCCTTGATTCATATAATCAATGACTTGGGAGCCAAGTTTTTATTTGCAGAAACTCAGGAACAACTCAACCTCGTAAAAGAGGCAAAAAGTGCTATGCCGAGTTTGGAGTTGGTTTTCTTTTTTGGCGAGTTACAAGAAGCTCCAGAGTGGATTGTACCGTTTTCGTGGCTGTTCGAGTTTTCTACCCAAGCAGTAGGCATGGGCGTTTTATATAAAATGGAAGAAGAAAAAAATAGAAATTCCTTATTGACCGTCACTTATCCTACACAAAACATGACTAGTCAAAAAGGGATTTGCCATACCCACGGCGCTTGCTTGGAAATGGTACACGCCATGTCGGAGTATTTTGGCAAATACTTGGAAGGAATAGGTAGTAATCTGAGTTTTTTATGTCCTTCCCATTCCTTCGCTCGTTTTTTAGATTATTATTTGATTTTGATGACTGGCCGTTGTATTTCATTTGCAGAAAGTAAAAAAGCTGTAGTTCAGAATATCAAGCAAATCAAACCTCAAGTCATTTTTGCGGAACCTTCTTTTATCGAACGGCTACATGAAACCAAGGAAGCCGAAATGGTGTCTGCCTCTTTCTTTAAGAAACGGATATTCAAATGGGCGGTAAAAAAAGGCAGCCAAGCTAGTGAGTATGTATTGCTCAACCAACCTGTTCCAAGCTTTCTAAAAATAGGCCATAGTTTAGCCAACATGTTGGTTTACAAGAAAATAAAAAATGAGTTTGGAGGAAATCTCCGTTTTCTTATTTCTGGAGGAACCCAACTAAAACCAGAAGTCATTAAATTTTTCCATGCCCTAGGGGTTACGGTATTAGAAAGTTTTGGTTCGCCCCAAAACGCTTTTGCTGCTACAATAAACCTACCTTCTCAAATGCGATTTGGGAGTACGGGCCGTCCCTTACCTAATGTTTCCGTTAGAGTATCGGATTTTAATGAAATTGAAGTCAAAAGCCCTGGGCTCTTCACCGAATATTACAAAGCATCGAAAGAAACTAAAGATGCATTTACGGACGATGGTTTTTATAAAACAGGAAAAGTAGGGCGAATTGACGAACTAGGCTTCTTGTATGTAACTGGCGATGTACTCTAGCACCAAACCACCCATTTCTAACAAATTTTAAAAAGTTCTACTGCCTAGTAGCTATGGGTAAAAAACCTGTGGCCTAAAAACACCGATCTCCTTATCGTTATGCGCAATTGATTAACAAAAACGGCTTTTTACTGGGCAAAAAATACAGCTCAAATAAAAAAAATAAAAAAAAATACGTAAAATAAAATGAGCGCCATCCTAGTACTGTGCAAAATTATGGATTTTTTTCTAATATCTAAGGGCAAAAGAGGCATTTGCATAGGTTAGAATACCTAGGTGTAAAGCTTTGATAATTAATATTTTTTCATAGATTTGCATTGGGGAATGTATAACTAAAAATTATGCACTTATTTTAAAGGTAGCGATCTTAATGGGCGCAACCTATTTTTACAGGAAGTAAATTTGGTTTTTAGAGGATGTTTAAATTTCATTTTTGGGATAAAAAAGATGGATTTTTGAGATAATAGTCTTTACTATTGCCAAAAAAATGCAAAGACAGGTCGGACAAGACCATTTTTTCACAAAGGATAAATACAAAACCAGCTCTAAACCATCAACTTAGTTCACTATCTTGAAGGCAGGTATTCAATTATCTGTATGTCTTCAGCAATAGTGAAAGAGTTGTACTGCACAGTGTACCACTTTGTAATAGGGGGTTTCTTTGCCTTACCTATCTTTAAAATCATTTTTACCTTTTACAGCTCCCCCGTTTTTATTTTATTGTCAAACCTAAATTATCGAATTATGCCCTTCGAATTATTTCAAAGTGAAAAAACGGGTAAGTTCCACTTTCGGCTAAAAGCTAGAAATGGTGAAACCATCCTTCAGAGCCAAGCCTACAACCAAAAGGCTGGCGCCCAAAACGGCATCAAATCCGTCATCAACAATGCAAGCCCAGAGTGCATCGAATGTCTTAAGGCAAAAGATGGTAGAGAGTATTTCGTTATCAAGGCTAAAAACGGAGAAGTAATTGGAAAGAGCCAAATGTACAAAAGTCGATCAGGCATTTCCAATGGTATAAAATCCGTCGTTAAAAATGCTTCAGAAGCAGTGGTCAAAGACAAGACTGACTAGTATCTTTTACCTTAACCAAAGGGGTAAAGAAGTTGTTCTTTACCCTTTTTTAGTATTGGACAGGCTGTCGAAAAAGGGCAGGAGAAAGGCAATAAGCTGCTGTTTTCCAATAAATCACCTATGATTTTACTTGGAATTCAAGGGATAAGCTAGGAATTACGATAAAACAACAACAATAAATCTTCTCCTTTTAGAAAGGCAACATTCATTCTATGTTGTTTCGCATTTATTGTACCAATAGGACTCTCAGAAATACAAAAAAGGCAAGGCAGACACCCTGCCCTTATATATCAAGCTGAAAAAGTCTCAAGAAAATTAGCTACCAAGAAAATTTTTCAAGGCCAGAATAACCTCCTATAGAAAAACTAATGGAATAATTATCTCCTTGATTAAACGTTGAGCTTGGTAGTTCGATGTACGTGTCCAGCGAATTTAGGGTTACAATTATATTTTGGGCTTCATCCGTAATATTTACCTCTAGGGGAAGGAGTAGATTGTTTGAAGCATCAAGGTAAATGTCCGGAATAGAAAAAGACAAACTAAGCGTTGTTGCATTTTTTTCCTGTACAAATAGTACGGTTCCTCCATCTATATCTGAATTACTTGCAAAGCTTATAGTTAAGGCAGGAAGCAAAAACAAGATAGAGACCATGATTGGTAAGAATTGCTTTTTCATTTTGACGAGATTTTAGATTCTAAAAAAGTAGTTAAAGTAGCAAAGAATAGCCTCTTTGCTTTGTAAAGTTAGTCGGATTCTATTGCAATTCCATATTTTACCCATTTATTTCTATATAAAGCCCTAAAAATTATCCTACTTTAACAAATTCATTTTTTCTATCTACGTTTGTGATTTTTTAATCTTATTATTCAATCGAACATAATAAGCTGTAAATAAAGCCCATTTACAATACTTTTCTCGTTTATTCATTAAATTTCTTTAAAAAATACGATTTTTCTGCTTTAGTGCTCTTTTTTAACTTTGCTTCAAAAAATTTCAACTTTTCAGCAAAATCTCCCTATACCCTAAAAAATTCAAAGGATTATCCACAGCCTAAAATCCAGTCTTTGCTATCTTTTTCCCTGCAAAAATCGGTTTTTTCAAATTTCTTATTCACATTTTTTCTTCCGACATGACAAAAACTATCGCCCTAACTAAACTTGAATCAAAGTCTTAACTAACAAAAAACCAAGGCTATTTTTTCGAATAATTGTAATAAAAATGTTAAATATTTTGACAGACGCAATTCAAGCAAAATCTCTTTTCCGTTGCAAATTATTTAATATTGGTGAGAATAAAATTTCGAAAAACAATGAAACCCACTGTTTCTCAGCAATTTTAATATTAAAAAAACAAAATCCTAAGAAAATACCCCTTAAAAAAATTCCGTTTTTTTTGAAATTCTGTTTTTGGTCGTAGACAAACTTAAATTTAACTTGTGTAATGTTAGAGATATGGAAAGAATTTATTTCTAGTTCGCCATTCACTAAGCAGCTTTTAAAAACGTTAAAAGCTAACTAAAATTACCTCCGTAAAAGATAACTCAATTATAAAGATTTAGGCTCTTTGGGTTAGGGCTGGCATTTTTTATGCCTCTGTGGTAATCCTTGTCATACTCGCTATCGTATCTAACTTGTTATCGATCAAAACATCTTGGGTTTGGTGTTGAACATCGTAAGTATTGGGTACACAAATTCTACTTTATGATAGCTTGATGAGGATTCCACTTTTTTTTTGTCCCTACACCACACTTCTTAAAGCTGCAATGCCACTAACATCGTAGAAAACAATCCACAACAGGTAACGAAACCCAACTATAACGATTTAATTATCAGGTTTATTAACAAATAACTCTTTTATAAGCTAAACGTTATTCTTCTCTTTCTAACTCTTGTTCAAATTCCTTGATAAGTTCATCTATTTCAATATCAACAAGCCATTCCTCCCCTCTTTTCACTAAAGGAACCACCATTTTTTCACCATTCGGATCACAGCAAAATTCACAATAGGCCTTATCGGCGTCCGTTTCACATTGAATGGATTCAATCAGCATGGGTTGTATAGGATCCTCGCCTAGCATTTCCATACTCTGGGTACGAAAAGCCAAAAAGCGATGAGTTCGCTCTGTGGCATGTGCTCCTGCGCCCTCATTGTCTCCCTCTCCCATCTTTGTAATAAATTGCCGCGTTATCATCTCAGGTGTATTATTATCCTGACTGCAAGCGGCTAGCAATAGTAAGCAAAAAGAAATCGCTGTAAGTTGTCGTATCATGTCCTAAAAATACGTGCGCCCAAAATAAAAAAATGCAAGAAATCCACGTTTGGATTCTTGCATTCTATGGTAAAACACAACTGCCAGGTTGTTTCTTTTTCTAGAGGGTATGGTGTAGAGGGTAGAGCGTAGAGAGATTTTCCCTCACCACGGGCTGATTTTTCAAAGAAAAATCAATCCCTCTACGCTCTACTCTCTACCCAAAAATTCACCCTTTCGCCAAAGCAAACTTCACAGGTAAATTAAAGCGAACTTTTACAGGACGACCGCGTTGTTCGCCGGGGATCCATTTGGGCATTTTTTCTACGACGCGCAAAGCCTCTTTGCTACAGCCTCCTCCTACAGGTCGGACGACTTTCATGTCTGAAATACGACCATCCTTCTCTACTATAAATTGCACAACGACTAAGCCCTCTATTCCATTTTCACGAGCAATGGCAGGATATTTTAAATTCTTTTTCAAGAAAGTAAACAATTTACGTTCAGCACATTGCTTTATAGCAGCTTCATCTAAAGTGGCATCCTCACATCCAGAAAAACGCGGCATTTTTCCTACAACATTGTAAGTAATTTCTGGCTCCACTACAGGTTCTTCGATTTCTAGAGGAATCACATTGGGTTTTGTGATTACTTTTACCTTCTTAGGTTCTTGAGGCGCTATCGGCATCTCCGTAATCGGTACCTCAACTGGTGCTGCATCAACCTTTGCTTCAATTTTGACGGGTGTTACAACGGGTTTTGGCTCCAATATCTCCACCTTCTCTTCTATTGTAGGCGGAGGAGGAGCAGGAGGCCGATGGATAGTAACAGGCGTAACCACCATAGGTGTTCCTTCTAGTTCGAAGACTTCTTCCAATACAAGGTTTTCTCGCGGCACTGTCCAGCTAAAAGCCAATACCACAAAAGATAGTGAGCATATCATAGCAATTTGAAAATGCATCATTCGGTTTTTTCGCAGGCGGGACATATCATTTCGTACACTCATTTTTGTTGTTTTTGGTTGTAAAAAAATATTCAAGCCTATTTTCTGCTTGAAACTTAAATGATACCCGGCCAGGTGTTGTAAAACAATGCAAAAGAATCTTTTCTCTTGGCTGTTTGTAGATATAGATGCCCCGCCTTTTATTTTTGGTGTGTACACTAAAAAATTAATCGCACCGGTGGTTTTTCCGATAGGTCATCGTCGTAGAAATGAAAGGTGTCTATGGGGCAGTTGTATAGGACTTGTACAGCGTACAACCCTCTGCTTATCTCCTGATAGAGATGTACGATAGTGATGCGGGATCCCTCCAAAGGGAGAACAAGCATGCTCCTTGAGATTGGTGCTTTATTTTCTGAAATTGGAGCTTCTAATTTTCTGAAAAAACAAAAGAGACCGGCCAAGCCACAAGGATTTCAGCTTGCTGAAACCATCTCCTACCGGAGCCAGAGACGACAAAGGTTGGGAGAGCCTTATTCATCTCGCCATATAAAAATGTATTTTTGTTTAATAGTTGATCGAAAAAGACAACTTTTAGAGAAAATGCAGCGATTTTGCCATCGGGACAATGCGGGATGGTATAGCGCTTAGCCTTGGCCTGATGGCAAAAGATAGCACCTAAACTCCTTGGCCTTGCAACCCTATCCAAACCTTTCCCTGTAAAGGGAAAGGCTTTTCACTTGCTTCTAATTTTTTGGATTTTGGTTCTTAGGCTGTGCT
>JAHDHB010000017.1:0-25761 GCA_020631545.1 Saprospiraceae bacterium
TCTTTTATTTTTTCCTCTTGGATGACCTTAATCGAAGAGTCTTCTTGACGATATTGTTCTTGTGCTACGGGAATAGTCATGTTTTTTTCTGCTGAAAACCAATGGATTCCAAATAAAACGGCTCCCGCTAAGGAGGCCGCAATCGCCCACCGATGTCTCTGGTAGAACAAAGGCGCAACCTTAGCTTTACGCTTCAAGACTTCCTTGTTTTCAAAGACAATACTTTCATCTGGAATCAAAACCAACTCCCTCAAGGCCTCAATTTCCTCTTCAATACTAGGATGTGCCTTTAAAAAAGACAACATTTCCTCCTGTACTTCTGGAGAAAGTTGTCCCTCCAAGTAGTCCAATGCGTATTCTTCGTAGTTCTGTAGATTGATTTTCATATCGAAATCATTAAAAATAACATTATTTAACTCTAGCCGCTTGTGAGAATTGGTTCGTGTGAGCGTATAAGATGATTTTTTAAGACCAAGAGAATTAAGTTATTAGGCCTCCTCCAAAGAGTAGGATAACACCCTACTTATATAGAGAATAGGTTTTAGGTTGCTACGCAGTCAAAGGATGAACTTTAGTCATCTTTTGACGCTACGCGTTTTAGTGTTTTTAATCAACGAAGTTGAAATCCCGATAGCTATCGCGGATTGTCTTTTGTCCTTTGTCGATCAGTCTTTTCCAGCGATAGCACAGAAAATCCACTAAATCACCTTTTCTATGCTAATCAAAAACTTTTGCAATTTTTTCCGCCCTCTAAAAATATTAATTTTCACTTGGGCTTCCGAAAGCTCCGTAATTTGGGCAATCTCCTTGTAAGAGTACCCCTCATAATCTCTAAGTAAAATCATCGTTCGTTGTATCTCGGTAAGTCGCTGTAATCCTAAATCCAAAGCCTCCTTCAACTCAAAATTCCTAGCTTCTGCATGTTGAGCATTTTCTGGAAGGATTTCCACCTGTTCAATCCGTTTCATCTTTCGGATATTATCGATCATATGATTGCGAGCAACAGTGAACAAAAAAGATTTCGCTTTCCCAAAAATAAGCTCCTCTCTTTTTCGCCACAGTACCTCAAAAGCATGTTGCACCACGTCACGAGCATCCGCTTCATGGCCAATTTGCTTGACCACAAACCGAAAAAGCCGATCTGCATAGGCTTCAACGCAGGTGTTATACTCTTTTTGGTTCATCTTTTTGAGTGACGAATTAGGAATTACGAGTGAAAAATCCTTCTACGCTCTACTTTCTACCCTCTACTAACGTTCAATTCATTGCTAAGACGGATGAGGTCTTTGTTTTGTTACAGGAAGGTGAAAAAATAGTTGTAAAATAATATCTTTGCCTCATTCTACATTAGTGTCAATAATTTATGCCAACCAAAGTTTCGTCAAAAATACCATACATTTTTTTAGCAGGGTGGTTTTTTATCAACCTCTTACAAAGCTATTTCACGGAACTCGCACATGACGAAGCCTACTACTGGTTTTATGCCCAAGAGTTAGATTGGGGCTATTTCGATCATCCACCAGCCGTTGCCTGGTGGGGAAGTATTGGTTATACATTGATTAATAATGAAGTAGGACTACGGTTGTTGACACTGTTTTCGGGAGTTGGTGTATTGTTTATTTTATGGAAAATGGTCAAGCCGAAAGATACGACCTTTTTCTTCTTGCTGCTTTTTGCCATAGGTCTTGTGCAAGTACATTCCTTTATCCTCACGCCCGATGTTCCGCTCCTATTTTTTACGGGGCTGTTTTTCTTACTTTATAAAAAATATTTAGAAGAAGATAATTTGCTGAGAGCCTTGTTGTTAGTTTTTGTTTTGGCGGGTATGGCTTATAGTAAATATCACGGCGCTTTAGTTGTTCTATTCGCCTTTTTGCCCAATTGGCGTTTGTTGAAAAGGCCGAGTAGTTGGGCGATTATTCTAGGAACGTCCCTATTGCTTTTGCCTCATTTATATTGGCAATTCGAGCACGATTTTCCGACATTTCGCTTCCAATTGTCGGATCGCTCTACGGAACCCTATAGTTTTATATTTCCCTTAGAATACCTTGGAGGACAGTTGCTTGTCTTTGGCCCTCTCGTTAGCCTACTACTCTTTTCTGCTGCTTGGAAATTCCAAGCATCTTCACCTTTTGGCCGAAGTTTGAAATGGTGTTTTTGGGGAATTTTAGTTTTTTTCCTACTCAGTAGTTTTAAGGGGAGGGCAGAGGCGAATTGGACTACGGCTGCTTTAATTCCATTGGTGCTAATGGTTTATCCGATATTAGAAAACAATTTGAAGTGGCGTAAACTTGGGATGCTGCTTGCTCAAATCAGCTTGTTATTATTCTTAGCAGGAAGAATTTTCTTAATGTATGATTTCCTACCAGAGGGGATGAATCCAAGGAGTGAATTTCACGGATGGAAGAAATGGGCGACGCAAATCAAGCAAGCCGCAGGAAGTTTACCCGTCGTCTTTTTCAATGACTATCAACGCTCTGCAAAATACGGCTTCTACAGTGGGCGTACGTCCTTTTCTTGGAGTCAAAATACCTATTCTGGGAGTCAATGGGATTATTCCCAAGCATTAGAAGACAGTTTGCAAGGAAAAACAGTTTTTATGTTGAATAATTCCTTGAAAACAAGTCAATTTGTAGAAACAGAAAAGGAAGGGAAAGAGAAGTATTTGATAGTCGATGATTTTTATACCTTCCTCCCACTTCACATCGAAATCTTAGAAGAAATTGGTACTTATGCCCCAAATGAACAAGTCGAGCTAACTTTTCGCTTGATAAACCGAGGAGAACGGGAGTTGTTTTTTCATAAAAATCCGAAATGGAAAGTCAATCTTGCTTGTAATATCTTTCATTATAAAAAGTATGTTCGTCATGTAGTAAATGATTTTCCCTTGCCCCTATCCTTGAAAACCAATGAAGAATTCGTTCAGAAAATGACGATAAGGATGCCGGAAGAGGTCGGGAAATATCGAATACGACCAGCATTACAAGTCGGTTCTAGTGATGAAAAGAAAGGATACTTTCAGGAATTATGGGTGAAATGAGCAGTCTTTACTTGCATGTTTTTTATCGTTTTTTCGGGCAACTCATCCTCAGCCCTTCTCTCCACAGAGAAGGGAGCTTCCTTGTTTTACAGGGTTTTAGGATTAAGGAAGTAGTTTTTTAGGGTTGAAAGGCAAGGAGTCGCAGTTTTACTTTGGAGAATATAAAAGGTTCTAGACTTCTTGAAAACAGCACAAAACTCAAGGAGCGAGCTTGTTCTCCCTTTGGAGGGAGATGTCACCAGACAGAGGGTTGTACGCTCTAAACTCTCAATCTACTACTTAGCCTGAAATTCCTCCACAAGTTCTATTCCTTCAAGGATAAGTCTCTTCAAATTGGACTGTTTTAAGGCCAAGTTATTTAGGTAGTTATGGATTTTATCCCTCAAGCTTTCATCTTTGGCAAGTTCAAAAATCTCTAGGTGCAATAACCATTCTTTAGGATATTCTGCTTGTAATTTTTGAAAAATATCGTGCAAATTGGTATCATTTTCCGTTTTTTGCTCCCTCATTTTCCTAACAGAACCATAGAAGCCTTCTAGCTGTTTTTTTGCCTCAGATTTTGGCGGTTTTTTCGTAATGGTTTGTGAAACATCGTATAAATTGGGGAAGGAATTCGCGTCAGCAGCGCCAGCGAAGGCGGAAACAATTTCTTTGCCGACGACCATATCAAAAACGCCATGTTCTGGCGCAAATAAGATTTCATCTTTGTAGGTAACCGTACAGTTTGTCAACTGGATGAGCATCAATTTTCCTTGGATATTCCTTATGCCCGTTAAGTTTAAACCTTCGACTTTGATGCCACTTTCGAACTCAAAAGAAAGCCATTCCCCATCATAAAAGTTGTAGGCTTTCAAATCTACAGGCCCCATATCTTCGATGGCTAAACTGATGTTTTTCAGTTTTCCAAGAGGTGAGCTAAAACCATGACTGTGGTAAGCCGTACCATGACCGATCAATTCTTTTTCGCGATAAGCTAAAGCAGTTGGACCTTCTGTTTTAAAGAAAATGACCTCATTATCGTCATTCAGAATCGTTCGGGTGAATTTACCTGAAATCTGTAATCCGGTACTCAATTCGATGGTGCCTACCATGTGAGAATCAATCAATCTTTGTAGCCCCTTGCTTCCTCCTTTGCGAACGCTCAAGGTGTTGGAAAATTCCTCTAAAACTTGCATCAAGTAGGAAAAATCTGGGGTGACATATAATTGTGGCTGTGGTTTAGTGATGTCAAATCCCTGATAAGCAGCTTCTATGGAATAAGGGATTTTTCTCACGGCATCACTCATGCATGATTTACTTTCCCCAATAGAGGAAAGTAGTCCTGCGCCATAGATTTTAGGAGCATCTAGACTACCAAGCAAGCCATACTCCACCGTCCACCATTGCAAATTCCTGATTTTTGCCATTTCGGAATGCTCTACATCCATATTTTGAAGCCTGTTGACTTCCTGTTCTGCTTCGTCAATTTCTGCTTGAGGAACGCCTTCTGCCTCCTTTAAGATAGATAGTTTTCTGACCGCCTCATATAGCTCCATATCATAATTTGAGAGGATAGCTTTCGCGCCAATAGCACCCAAGCGCCTTAAATATTCGGCATAATCCAAATTTGCAATAATGGGCGCATGACCAGCAGATTCGTGGATGATATCTGGAGCTGGAGTGTATTCTATATGTTCTAATTGTCTGATATCAGAAGCAATAACCAAGACTTTGAATGCTTGAAACTCCATAAAAGCGTTGGGAGGAATAAACCCGTCAACGGCTACCGCGGCCCAGCCAATTTCTTTTAGAATACGATTCATGCCGTACATGCTAGGGATGCTATCGATTTCGATGCCGGTCTGTTTCAGGCCATTGAGGTAAGATTCATGAGCAGCATGAGAGAGGTACTGTACATTTTTACGCATCACATACCTCCAAACCGCTTGGTCAATAGGTGTATAGTCCTCGTAATTTTGAGGTTTTATGAATTGCTTTAAATGCTTTGGTAGTCGGTCTATTAGCTCGTTACTTTCGTATCCTGTCTCTTGGTTCATGATTTTCCCTTGTTATCTACGTTGGCTAGTGAAAAAGAAAGGCCAAAAATACAGAAATAAATTAAAAGAAAATAATTCTTGCGAGGTGAGGTCTCTAATCAAAAAAGTCATGCTTCTAGTCAGCTTATTTTTGTTATTAAGCTTCCTTTGTGACATTCTAAAAAATGTCTAGTGTTCGATTTATTATTCTGATTTGGTTTGTTCAGGATAGCTGTTTTGAAATAAAAGTCATTTTTTATTGAAGTAACCTACTTTAAAATTGGTTTTATCTTCTTCCGATAAAAAAAAGTTCAACAAATTTCCATTTCAAAAATAGAGGGATAATAAGAATAATATAGTTGAAAAAGGGCTTCTACAAAAGGAGTGATGGTCGTCCACTAGAAAATGACGATTAAAATTTTATTTCACAAAATTAATTTTTACATTCTTTAGTTCTGAAAATTGATTTTTTGTTAGGTTTTTTGAAATTAAGTTTTGTATGTTTGCGTCATCGGAACGAAACTGATTTTTTGTTAAACCTAAACAAACGCCAAGATACCATGAAAAATGTAACACTTGTTTTAACCCTACTTGCTTGCTTGTTGCAAGTACATGCAAATGGCCAAGAAGCAGTAGCTTTTGGCAATCAAACTCTCCTTCAATGCGTGGGTACGCTCCATGATAGCGGCCTTGCTACAGCGAACTACTCCAACAACGAAGACCTACTACTCGTTATCGCACCAGAAGGAGCTGTGGATTTGACCTTAGATTTTACATCTTGGGATGTAGAGGAAGGGTATGACTTTCTTTATATTTATGATGGAACGACGACTGAAGCTCCTTTGCTAGGTACCTTTAGCGGTGTTTCTCCTAGTACGATTCGTTCTACTTCAGGAGCATTTACCCTTCGTTTTGTAACGGATGCCAGTGTAACTCTAGAAGGGTGGACAGCCAATTGGTCTTCTTTTGGCCGTGGTTGTGGAGAAGATACTACTCCTGAAATGCCTACATTCTCCATGACAGAACAGGTTATTACCGAATGTGTTGGGAAATTATATGATAGTGGAATGGGCTTGGCCAACTATGGCAATGAAGAAGATGTCATCCTTACCATCGCTCCTCCTGGTGCCAATGGTTTGACACTTGATTTTACCGCTTGGGATATGGAAGCAGGTTATGACGGTGTTTTCTTCTACGAAGGAAATTCTATTGATGGTGAATTATTAGCCGTTCATAGTGCCATTGCTCCTACGCAAATTGTTTCCAAAACAGGCAGTATCACACTTCACTTTATCTCTGATATTAGCGTCACACGCAGTGGGTTTGAGGCCACTTGGACGTCGTATGGCCGTGGTTGTGGACTAGAGCCCAACAACAAATTGAACCTTGGAACGCCAGTTTTTGAGGCGTTGAAAGAAAAGCCAGCGCTACCGACTATTCAGCCCAATCCAGCTACTGATTTTGTAACTATTGAAGCGACTTTGTTTGAGGAAGAAGTTGTTAACATCAGTTTGCTAGATATGAATGGTCGTCTTTTAGAAGAACGTCAAATTGCTACGTTAGATATTAACGAGCAGTTGGATGTCAGTGCATTACCTGCTGGAGTTTATCTAGTTCGTTTAGCTTCAGATTCCTTGAATACCACCCAGAAAATTGTTAAGCAGTAAGTTGAATTAATATTTTCTCGAAAGTATGGGCTTGTCAATTAATGTTGGCAAGCCTTATTTTTATTGTAGTGTTGACC
This sequence comes from Saprospiraceae bacterium, assembly GCA_020631545.1. GTDB lineage: Bacteria > Bacteroidota > Bacteroidia > Chitinophagales > Saprospiraceae > JAHDHB01. The sequence goes on from JAHDHB010000017.1 coordinate 6,800, forward strand.
AATTTTTCTTGTTATCTTAGAACCAATGTTAATAACGGGTTAAAACGAAGATTTGCTGTTCCAAACTATGTGAATCTATGTTAAGGTCGTAAGACCTCTAAAATAACCTATGTGCCTTCTATGTGTCTATGTGGCAATAATTTACGCCAAAATTTTAGATCCATGAAGATGGACAATATAGTATAGTTTTGAACTTTAAAACCCCAAAAATAATCATTGATTCCCATAAATTAATCATTTTACGATAATGAGACTACAGCGCCTAAATCTCGATGCCTCTTGGCATTTCACCTTCGGAGACTTAAAATTTGTCATCGATCCTTGGCTCATTGGGTCAGAGATTGACGGATTCAAATGGCTAAATGAAGCATGGCACATCAAGGAACCCGTGAAACTAGAGGAGATTCCTGCCTTTGATTTTATCGTGATTACCCAATCCTACGAAGATCATTGTCACCTCAATACCTTAGATCTAATGGATGGTCAAATTCCCATTTTGGCTACAGGAAAAGCCTACCATCGGTTATTAAAAAAATACCCTAAGCGGGAAATCCTATTGATTCCAAACCTAGGCGAAACTCTTGATTATAAAGGTTATTCCTTCTCTAGCATCAAGCCGAATCGACGATTAGACCCAATTTATTATGCTTTGGTGATAGCAGACAAAAACAAGGAAGCACTGTTTTATGCTCCACATGGCTTCGCTTTAACTAAGGAAGAGTTGACTCAGATTAACAGCCTGAAATTTAAATTATTAGCAACAACTTTTACAAAATTTCAACTACCTTCAATCATGGGAGGTTTAGTCAATCCAGGCATGGAAAACGTAAGGACGTTGTACAAGCAGCTATCACCAAAACACTTAGTCAATACACATGACGAACAGAAAAAAATGAGCGGTATCGTCAGCAAACTGGGCAAAGTAAAATATGCTGATTACGAACAAATAAAAAGCACAGGTGAATTTAATTTCCTAGAGATTTCAGACTATTCGCCCATCATTTTAGATTAAAAAGGTCAAAGGCCTAACTTATATGCTCTTATATCTCTTATATGGTTCAAAAATAGGCTACAATGGTTCCTTCTTCTTTTATCAAATTGAATTTCTTATCTTTGTTTTCTTCAATTTACCTACGAATTATCAATCCATAACAAAGAAAACTAAGAAGCATATCTATGTACACCATTAAGCAGCTCCCCTTCGGCAACGCCCATAAAATCATCCTCAAAAATGAAGAAACTGGAGAGTTTGCTTCTATCTTACCAGAATATGGCGCCAACCTCCATGAGCTTCATCTTGAAAAAGGAGGAAAATTATTTAGTGTACTAGATGGCGTACAAACGGAAGACGAAGCGAAAAAAAACGAAGGCTATAAAAGCAGCAAACTCTTCCCCTTTCCCAATCGCCTAAACCAAGCAAAATATGCCTTCAACAACAGAGAATATCAACTGCCCGTCAATTGGCCAGCAGAAGGCCACGCCATACACGGTCTTTTTGATAAAGTAGCCTTTCAAATCATTGATCAAGAAGAAAATGAAGAACATGCGAAGCTTATCTTAGCGTTTGACTATGAGGGAGATATTGAAGGATATCCTTTTCCTTGTACTATTCGTGTGGGGTATACCTTACATAACTTAGGACTGGCTTGCGCTACGGCTGTTGATAACATAGGAGAAGCAGAAATGCCGGTAGGAGATGGCTGGCATCCTTACTTCACACTAGGAGAATCTATTGACGATTGTCTCTTAACGTTCCCTGCTTGTGAGCGTATAGTGGTTGATGAAAAAATGATTCCTACAGGAGAATTGGAACCCTATAACGCTTTTGAGCACCCCCAATCCTTACAAGGCGTCGAATTTGATACGGGATTTAAACTGCTTGAAGATGAGGTTTTTGTAGAAGTAGACCTATATTCCCCCAAGCAAGATGTCACCTTAAAAATCACCCAAAGTACAGGCGAAAATCAATACAATTATCTCCAAATCTACACACCTCCACATCGCCAAACCATTGCTATTGAACCCATGAGCTGTGCCACGGATGCTTTTAATAATGGTTGGGGAGTGATACGACTAAAAGCAGGAGATACTTTTAGTTTGGCCTATGGAATTTCGTTGGAATAGAAAAGACGAACATAAGTGATGTGTAGCGCTTCCGCCTTTTTTAACCATTTATAAAGCAGAACCGTGCTAAATCGGTACTCAAATCACAAATTGCTACGGAAATAAAATGAATTACGTGTCGGATAAGGTGAAATCGGGGATTGAGGTGGTTAAGGCGCAGTAGGATTAGAGGAAAAGTAGTGCTCAATTTATAAAGCACTAAAAAATAGGTAGATAAAGGTTTATCGTACAAGGAAAGTGGACATCTTCGAATATTGATGATGCTCACTTTCTTTATGTGAACTCGAAACTATTTGGAATCACTAGATGTCAAACGATGCTTATACCCTAATCCAATGCCGATACCTCTATGTAAGGCCGTAAAGGAATCAACCTTCCAAATGTCTGTTAAACCAAGTTGATAGCGGAGATCTAGAAATACATGTCCATTTCCGATGAGCTTTTGAACCTCAGTTCCAAAGACCAATTCGGTGTTTAAGCGATTGAAAACCGAGGAGGAGAGGTCAAGATTTCCAGAAAACTTTTGACCGCCATTTTTTGTAACTTCCTTTCCTGAAATAGCGAAACCGAGGCTTGGTCCTGCGAAAAAATTAACTTTTAGCCCATCTCCTCCTATACCACCTTTAAGCAATACGGGCATTTCTATATAGGTGAAAATTAGTCTGTAAGTACTGCTCCCTATGATTCCATAATCTGTACCATATCCTTTTTGGGAAAAAGCTAATTCGGGTTGTATGGCAAAGTTTTTTGAGATACCAATTTCAACGGGTATAGCCGTATTAAATCCAACAAGATAGCCTTGCTTGGTATTGATATTCTTTGATGCTGCCGAAGCTATATTAATCCCTCCTTTTGCACCGATGGAAACACCTTGTGCAAAAGCCGAATAGCTTGTACCAAAAAGAAACATGCTAATAATTAGGAATAGAAAATTCTTATTCATTTTGAGCGTTTTAGTTTTAGAAAGCACTAAATTAAAGATAAATGTGCGGCAAAAATACAGCTAATTACTTGGAAAATGGAATTATTTGTATGCTTAATAGCTTGTAGAGACTGGTTTATGTGTTTTTTGATTATAGGAGGAACTTAAAACTAAATTACGAGTGCAGAGGTTTTTGAAACCAAGGGCTACAGAAAAAGTACAGGGCGGGATATGCAAACAATAACGCATAGTGTGATGCTTTATAAATTCATTTCTGTTAACAAAAGCTTAAAAATCCTAACATTTTACCCACTATCCCACCAATAAATAACTTCCCTGCATCTATCTAAGAAATGAACGTGCAATTATAGCCCAACATTGTCAAAAATTATTTATATTGAACCACTAAGTCAAGGGAAGCAATAAATAAAGACGTAGAAAAGAGCATAGGTGAAATAGTTTTGTTAAACATTGATTGCTAGGTGATAAAGAATGAGCAAAACAAGATAAGATTCAACAAAGTTGAAAAAGTCCTTTGTCCTATGTCTTTTGTCCTTTGTCAAACAACAAAGAAGAAAATGAAATTTATGAAGACCCTACTATTGTTGGTGCTTTGCGGTTTAGTTATCGCCTCCGTTAGCACCTTTTGTGCTTTTAAAAACAACGAACCTATGTTGAATTATAGTGGTGACAACTATGAAGCTGCTTGGAAAACCATCGACTCCCTAGAGCGACAAGGGTTGACCAAATCTGCTTTGGAGAAAACGGAGGAGCTGTATGCACGAGCCAAGAAAGACAACAACCCTTCGCAAGTCATTAAAACCTTACTTTATCGTGGAAAATACCAAGCACGATTGGAAGAGTACGGCCTAGTCAAGGCTATAGAACGCTTTGAGGATGAGGTCGAAACCGCCGATTTTCCTGTCAAACCGATCCTGCAATCCATGCTAGCGGAAATGTATACCAAGTACTTGAATCAAAACCGCTACAAATTTAATGATCGAACGAATACCCTCGATTTTGAATCGGGAGATATCAAGACATGGACAATTGAGCAATTAAACCAAAAAAGCGTTCAGTTGTATGAAGAATCCTTAAAAGAGGTGAAGAGCAAGCGGGTGAAATTGACCGATTTTAATGTCTTGACCAATAGCTACAATACGCAAGAACTTTACCCCACACTCTTCGATTTTTTGACGGATCGTGCCGTCAAGTTTTTCTCAAATGAGCGAACTTACCTCACCCAACCTGCTTATAAATTTTATGTGGATCAAGAAGAAGCTTTTGCACCAGCAAGGCGCTTTATGAGCCATAATTTTCAAACCAAGGATAGTACTTCTCTCAAGTATTTGAATCTCCTTCGCTACCAAGATTGGCTTGCTTTTCATATCAATGATGACAAGCAAGATGCCTTGATTCACATTGACTTAAAGCGGTTGAATTTTGTGAATGCGAATTCCATTCATCCCGAAAAAGAGCGCTTATATCAAGAAGCTTTGGAAGCTTTACAAAGCAAGTACAAAGGACAAGAAGCCTATGCGGAAATTAGTCATTACATCGCTCAAATTCACTTAAAAAACGGCAATAAATACCAACCGTCTCCAGAAGCGCAGCATCAATTTGAACTCAAAAAAGCCCTAGAGATTTGTGAAGATGCTATCAAACGCTATCCCGAATCCTATGGAGGCATTCAGTGTAAAAACTTGAAACAGCAGATTCTACGTAAAAGCATCAGCCATAACGTAGAAAAAGTTAATCCAACCAATCAAGCGATTTTAACAAAGATTAGCTACCGCAATATCAAGAAAGTTTGGGTGAAATCCATCAAACTGACCAAGGGAGAACAGCAAGAGCTAAATGATAAAAATACAATTCAGCGACTAGCCTTCCTAAAAAAACAAGATGCTTTAAAAACATGGAGTTTGGACTTGCCCGATCAAGATGATTACCAAGAACATTCCCTTGAATTTGAAGTCGATGCGCAGGAAAACGGTATCTATTATTTCTTGATCTCTGATAGTCAAAATTTCACGGGACACACCATTTATTCCCATACCTACGTCTCCAATATCGCATTCCTTAACCGTTATGAAACGAATGGCCAAGCCTTTTACTTGGCGGATCGAGGGACAGGAAAACCGCTAGAAGGAGTAAAAGCGCAATTGTATGTCCGAAAATACAATTCGCAGAAGCGTAAATATGAATATAACGAGGCAGGGAGCTTTACGAGTGATGAAGACGGCTTCTTATTAGCAACTTCAAAAGATCGTCAAAATCGAAACTTCAGAATAAAATTCAACCACAATGACGATGAGTTGTACTTGGATGACAGCTATTACCATTACTACTACGGAGATAGAGGGAATAACAGTTATAGCACGACAACTTTCTTCACAGATCGAGCCATCTACCGCCCAGGGCAAACCGTTTATTTTAAAGGAATTGTGCTCAATGTAGGAACAGATCGCATTCCTAAGATAAAAAGCAACTACAGCACCACCGTTCAACTGATGGATGCGAACTACCAGAAGGCAGCAGAAGTGAAAGTGACGACGAACGAATACGGGACATTCAGCGGAACCTTCACCGCGCCTAGCAGCGGACTACTAGGAAATATGACTATCAAAGACATTTCCAATAATAATCAGAAAAACTTCCGAGTAGAAGAATACAAACGTCCAAAATTCGAAGTAGAATTTAAGCCCGTGACGGAAAGCTATCGCCTAAATGATAAGGTAAAAATAACAGGATTTGCGAAAGCTTATGCAGGGAGCAATATTGATGGAGCAAAAGTAACGTATCGCGTTGTGCGTCAAACCCGTTTTCCCTATTGGTCATGGTGGCGTTGGGGCTGGTACAACCCTTGGCAAAGGGAGGATATGGAAATCACCAATGGCGATACGGTAACCGATGAAAAGGGCGAATTCCTTATCGAATTTGACGCCATTCCAGATAAGTCCATTCCTAAGGACAAAAAACCTGAATTTACCTACAAAGTCCTAGCAGATGTAGTGGATATAACTGGAGAAACTCATTCTGGAGAATCAATGGTAAAAGTAGGTTACATTGCTTTGAATGCAGATATTACGGTTCCTGAACAAATGAATCAAGATAGTATTGGTACCTTGAAATTGAGTACGTTAAATTTGAACGGGGAGTTTGAGCAAGCCAAAGGAACCGTGAAAATTCAAGCACTCGAATCCCCCGACCGCATCTACAAAACACGGTTTTGGAGTAAACCCGATCAATATGTGCTGCAAGAAGCAGATTTCAAAAAATCTTTCCCGAATTATGCTTTCAAAGATGAAGATGAGGTATCGAAATGGGGCAAGGGGCAAACGATTTTAAGTGAAAATTTTGATACGCAAAACAAGAAGGAAATCAGTCTGAAAGGCAAAAAATGGCCAGCAGGAAAGTACCAAGTCACCTTAAATACGGAAGACAAATACGGTGAGGATATCGAAGTGATCAAGTACTTTACTGTATTTGAACCCAAGAGTAAAAAAGTAACGGAGCCAGAACCGATTTGGCACCATGTTTCTAGGACTACAGCACAACCCGGACAAGTGATCACCGTCAATTTTGGCTCCGCAGTGCCCAATGCTTATTTCCTGTATGAAGTCATCGAAAATGGAAAAACCGTAAAACGCGAACGCATTCACGCTAAGGGAATTGTACAACGAAAAATTGCTGTTCTAGAAAGACATCGGGGCAATCTATTTTATAAATTGGCCTTGATTTTAGACAATCGTGCTTACGCCAAAGATTATTCCATTGCTGTGCCTTGGTCGAACAAGGAATTGAAGTTTGAATATGCTACGTTTAGAGACAAACTCTATCCGGGGCAAGAAGAAGAGTGGCAGATAAAACTCATCGGGCCAAAAGGCGATAAAGTAGCAGCGGAAATGGTGGCCGGACTTTACGATGCTTCCTTGGATGCTTTCGTGAAAAACTATTGGAATTCACCAAATTATCCTAGTAATTCTTCTCTCTCAGCCTTCACAGGGGGGCAGAATTTTACCCAACAAGGTTCTAGCGTATTAAATCATCAGCGACCAAGTAGTTATCCCTTGCCTTCTCGCTCAACGCCTTATTTGAATTGGTTCGGATTTTCTTTTTATGAAGGCCAATTTTACAACTACGGCTACAACAGAAAGAGTATGCGGAATGAAGGAATGGTGATGTCTTCTGCTCCTCCTCCACCGCCAGCAGCTATGGCCATGGAGGCACCAGATATGGAAATGGAAGAAATGGCGGAAGTCGCTGTCGCCGCAGGAGGCGCAGAAATGGACGATGGAGATGGCATCGCAGATTCAATGGATAATGCACCAGGAGCAGAACAACAAAAAACTGGAGCCAATAAAGAAACAGGAGCAGACGGCGGTTTCTCTGACGTAAAAGTTCGTACGAATCTAAACGAAACGGTCTTCTTCTTCCCTCACTTGAAAACGGATGAAAAAGGAAATATCATCATCAAATTTACGATGAATGAAGCCTTAACACGGTGGAATTTCATGGGATTTGCACATACCAAAGATTATAAATTCGGATTTACCGACAAGGAGATTGTTACTCAAAAAGACTTGATGGTCATGCCGAATCCACCACGTTTTTTCCGTGAAAGCGATGAGATTCATTTCACCGCAAAAGTCAGCAATCTATCTGAAAAAGACTTAACAGGTTCGGCAAAGTTAGAACTCTATGACGCTTTGACGATGAAGTCTTTAGATAAGGAGTTGGGGAATGTGGAAGCGACTATTCCTTTCGATGCAAAACAAGGACAATCCGCGCCTTTAAGTTGGAAACTGAGCATTCCGAAGGACATCATGGCAGTGACTTACCGTGTCATTGCGAAGGCAGGGAATTTCTCAGATGGTGAAGAAAGCTCCTTACCTGTTTTGACGAATCGGATGATGGTAACGGAAACCATGCCACTCCCCGTAAGAGGTTTGCAAACGAAGAAATTCGAGTTCAAAGCCATGAAGAAAGCTGGGGAATCCAATACGCTGACCCACCACAAAATGACGCTTGAGTTTACGGAAAATCCTGCTTGGTATGCTGTTCAAGCCTTGCCTTACTTAATGGAATATCCTTACCAATGTACGGAGCAGATTTTCTCTCGCTACTACGCGAACAGTATTGCCACCTCTGTGGCCAATTCTCATCCAAAAATCAAACGAGTCTTTGAGCAATGGAAGAATACAGATGCAATGTTGAGTAATTTATCGAAAAATGAAGAACTCAAATCTGCCTTATTAGAAGAAACGCCTTGGGTATTGCAAGCACAGAGTGAAGAGCAACAGAAAAAACGCATTGGCTTACTTTTCGACCTGAATAAAATGGCTCGTGAACAAGAACGTGCCTTGAAAAAGATAAAGGAACGGCAGTTGAGCAATGGCGGTTTCTCTTGGTTCCCTGGAGGGCGTGATAGCTGGTATATTACACAATACCTAGTGGAAGGCTTGGGGCATCTTGACCGCCTTGGTGTAGCAGAAATCAAGGAGGACAGCAAAACACAGGAGATGGTAAGCAAAGCGGTGAATTATATTGATGACCGCATTGTCGAAAAATACGAAGATTTGTTGGAGCGCGTCAAGAAAGGATATACCAAATTGGAAGATAATCATTTGGATCAGATGGCGATACATTACCTGTATGCTCGGTCTTTCTTCCTAAATCAACCGATAAAAGGTAAGGTCAAAACGGCTATGGATTATTACCTCGGCCAAGCGGATGAGTATTGGTTGAGCAACGGCATCTACATGCAAGGCTATTTAGCTTTGGCATTGCACCGAATGGATCGCCCGGCTACGCCTAAGAAAATCGTGAAGGCTCTGGAAGAAAATTCATTGAATAGTGAAGAAATGGGGATGTATTGGAAGTATACAAGTGGTTACTACTGGTATCAGCTCCCTATCGAAACCCATGCTTTGATGATAGAGGTCTTCGACGAAGTAGCGAATGACGCGAAAGCGGTGGATGATTTAAAAGTATGGTTGTTGAAAAACAAGCAGACGAATCATTGGAAAACAACAAAAGCCACAGCATCAGCAGTATACGCGATGTTGCTGCGCGGGGATAATTGGCTGCTTGAAGATAAACCTATCGACATCAAAATCGGAGGCAAAAAGCTCGATCACAGCAAATTGAACAAGGAAGCGGGCACAGGCTACTTCAAAACGGCTTGGAAAGGTGATGAGGTGACGATGAGCATGGCCGATGTAGAAGTGAAAAACTCCAACAAAGTGGTCGCATGGGGCGCCATGTACTGGCAGTACTTCGAGCAATTGGATAAAATCAAAACCTTCGAAGATACTCCCTTGAAGCTGATGAAGAAGCTTTTCCGTGAAGAAAATACAGCGACAGGCCCTGCGATTCGCCCTGTTTACGCCTCCACAGCACTAGCTCCAGGTGATAAGCTTATCGTGCGCATAGAGTTGAGAGTAGATCGCGACATGGAATACGTCCACATGAAAGACATGCGCGCTAGCGGTTTCGAACCGATGAATGTGCTCAGTCATTACAAGTGGCAAGGCGGCCTAGGCTACTACGAAAGTACAAGAGATGCTTCCACGAACTTCTTCTTCGATTTCCTCCCGAAAGGAACTTATGTCTTTGAATATCCGCTTCGCGTGAATCATCGGGGTGACTTCTCGAATGGCATTACGACGATTCAGTGTATGTATGCACCAGAGTTTACTTCACACTCGGAGGGAATAAGGGTGAAGGTGGATTGATGTAAGCAATAGGTAGGCTATAAGAAATCTGGCGGTAGAGACGTTATTTGGGCGTTTCTACCGCCTTTTTTTTCTAAGTAGTACCACTAGCATATAGTTGTGAAAAGTTGTAAATTTGTGAGTGTCCTGTTGAAATGTTTTTTAATTGAAAGAAAGATTATGTCAAAATTCACTATAACGGTTAATGATGCTCATATAGAGCGGTTTATTTTGAATATGCTAGGAATGTTGAAAAATAATCCTGCTATCCAGTTTAAGAAAGAAGGAAATAACTTTTTGATTACTTCTACAGCACAAGAAAATAATTTGATGCTGGCAGGGAAACCAATGACTTGGGAGGACTTAGTCGCTGAAACTGAAGCGTCAGAGAAGGACTACGAAAATGGAAAATATTTTACGACGCAAGAGATTAGAAATGACTTTAAAAACTGGTAATTATCATACTATTTGGAATAAGAAACCTAGACGGGGTCTAAAACAAATACACGATTATATCAAGTATCAAAAATTTGAACCATTAAGTGCAGAACGTCTCGTCAATGAATTATTAGCATTTGGGGAACAGATTGCTATGGCTCCTTATTCTTTCCCTTTGTTAAAGAAACTCTCCAACGAACGGTTTGACTATTATTCCGTATCGTATAAGAAATTCTATCGATTCATTTTTAGGATAAACGAAAAGAACAAACAAGTTATCATCGTAAATTTATTTCATAATAAGCGTTCTCCTAAAATGTTGAGAAACTAGCCCCTAATGTATTTGTTGGAGTATTTATGTAACGTTGGCTTTAGCCGACAAGTTGTTCCATGTAGGTCAATTTGGGGTTTCTCCATGCTAAAAAATCTCTTAGCAATTTCTACTACAACTTATACAAAGTATAATAAGAAGTAAACAGTATAAAAGCAAGAAAAACAAGTAACAAAGAAATACCTAGGGAGTCTCGATGCGCTACATCACCAAAGCTGTCAGTAAAAAGAAAAAGGCTCCAGCATAAGCCCAATGCTTAGCAAGCATGGGAATGGTGGGGACTAGTAGAATGATAGCGGCCAATATTTTTAGAACAGCTAATTCCATCCTGAAAAAATCGGGGAATCCAAGCTCCCTAAACCCTTCTATAGTTGTTTTACTAAAAAAATAAGTCCAACTGCTCAGTAATAAAAAAGCAGAAAGTAAGGTAGTGGATGTCCAGTAGATTATTTTGATCATCATTTTTTGGTTAACTAAAATAGGGGTAATAATGGTGTTGTAAAGCCTTATATATTAAGGTGATATTACGTGAGATAAGGCCAACAATCTTTCAACTTTCCTGCCCAAGGTACAAACTCATTTTTATAAAAAAAACTATAAGACACTCAATCCTTTGTAGGAAAGTGCATTACTTTTTTACTTGACAGCACTCTAGTATTTATGTGGCTATTACATCATTAGGGTACATTTATCTGATAAAAAAATAGTTTATTTCTACCTGACGTTCATAAATTTTGTATATTGTAGCACGCCTTTAAATTTAAATGTTATGGATAAAAAACAAATTCCCGTAGACCAACCCCATAACCGACCGATATCCCAAGATGTCTTTGATAGGGTTGAATCCCCACACTATGACGGACTTTATGATGACCATTTAGAGTCCATTGAAATTAATAATGTGACCACAATGTCTGATATAGAGGATAGTAAAGATTATTCTCCTTTTATAGAAGATAGTGGAATGGTAGATTTTGAGGATGAGTACTTCCTGTAAGGAAAAGGTAAGGTCGTTTTTTTGCTTGGGGTGGATTTGGAGTTGGCAGACCTGACAGATTTCTAAAACCTGTCAGGTCTAATAAAATCGCCCCTCCTGATAAAACTTTACGCTTTGAATCAGATTCAAATCATTGTTTTTAACCCAATTCCACGATGGTCACGCCATCCCCACCCGCTTTTTGCTCTTCGTGCCGTACCTCCGTTACCGCTTTGTACTCCCGTAGTTTATGTTTGACGGCTTTGCGTAAAATGCCATCACCCTTTCCGTGGATAATCCGCAAGGAATTACTGTTGGCAATAAGAGCTTCATCAACAAAGACTTCTAGCATTTTTAAAGCTTCTTCGCGCCGCATACCTCGTAGATCGATTTTTGGAGAAAAATTAGCCGTTTTACTTAGCGTGTCCGTCATGATTTTTCCTTTCACTGGTGCGGTAATCGGTGTATCAGCATGGACTAAATCGCGCAGTTTGACCGTCATTCGGAGATTATTGAGGATGATGGTTGCTTGTTTTTTCCGAATAGATTCGACTTTAGAGGCTTCACCTCCTGTACGCAGTCGGACAAAATCACCTACTTCAATAGGGCCATTTTTGCTATGCTTCTTCACATCGTTTTGATAGATAGCCTCATCCAATTCCTGTACTTTTACGGATATTTCTTGCTTTTCCTCCTTTGTTCTCTTTAATAATGCTTGCGCTTTTTCCAAGTTTTTTTCTTCTCGTAATTGCTTGACGACACGTTCTAACTCCTTATTGGTTTTTGCAGTTTGTTGTAATTCATGCTGCTTGATATCTAGGCGCAAGCGTTTGCGTTTTACATCCAATTCCCGATTCATTTGATCATAGCTTCGAATGAGTCGGTCTAAATCCTTTTGCTTCTGTTCTAAGGAAGTGACTTTTTCGACGAGCTCTTGTTTTTCGGACTGCAAATCTACCAAAAGCTGATCGATAGCCTTTTCGTTTTTTCCTGTTTTGTGCTTCGCATACTTGATAACGTCTTGAGCAAGACCACTTTTTTGCGCAATTTCAAAAGCATAGGAACTGCCTGGGCGTCCGACTGTTAGCTCATAAGTAGGAGAGAGGTTGTCCTTGTCAAAAGTCATGCATCCATTGATGATGCCCCTTGTTTTATAAGCAAATACCTTGAGGTTGGAATAGTGTGTAGTGATTAAACCAAAGACATTCCGTTTGTTCAAGGATACTAAGATCGATTCAGCGATAGCACCACCGATTTTAGGATCGGTACCCGACCCAAATTCATCAATGAGCAATAAGGTCTTATCATTAGCATGATCCAAGAAATACTTAGCATTTTTTAAGCGAGAACTATAAGTACTTAGTTCATCTTCAAGGGATTGTTGGTCTCCCATGTCGATGAATATTTGTTCGAAAATACCCATTTCAGAAGCTGGATCGCAAGGTACAAGGATGCCGGCTTGCATCATGAGCTGTAGCAAACCTAGGGATTTTAGACAAATCGATTTTCCTCCAGCATTCGGGCCACTGAGAATTAGAATACGGTTTTTATTCTTGAAAGTGAGCGTAAAAGGAACGGTATTTTTGCCTTCATGCTGGTTTTTCAAATACAAAAGCGGATGGAAACCATTGATAATACCGACGAAGGGATGTTCTTGTACTTTAGGTTGGAATGCATTCATTTGTAAGGCCAGACTAGCCTTTGCTCGAATAAGATCGTAGCGAATAACGATGCCGTGGTAAGCTTGAAGGAAGGAAAGATAAGGGCGCAATTGTTCACTTAATCCTTTGAGAATGTTGTGGATTTCCCGTTTTTCATCGTTTTCTAAATCAAAAATATCGTTATTGATTTGAATGACACCTTCGGGTTCCAAGTAGGTCGTTTTTCCTGTAGCCGATTCATCGTGAATAATACCGCGAATCTGTCGTTTATATTCTGCTGGAACCGTTAAAACCCGTCTACCATTTCTAAAACTCTCTACCGTGTCCGCTAGCCAACCTTTTGATTTATACGTGTTAATGATGCCTCTGAACGTCCGTTCGAGTTCTTTGCGTTTAGAGATTTGTAGACGACGAATGCGCATTAATTCAGGTGAAGCATCGGAGCGCATATTCCCTTTTTCATCAATGACTTTATCCAAATCCCTCAACAAATCATCTTGAAAACTAACTTCCCTAATAATACTGTATAGATTGGGATAAGCCTCAATTTTATCATCCTTAAAGAATTGATAAATACCTTTCATATTGTGCAGCAACCGCGTTATATTATGCAGTTGTTCAATAGCAAGTACAAAACCTTCAATCTCTAGAAATCGAAATTCCTCTTGTAGATCCACATAATTTGAGAGGGGAAAACGGTGCTTTTGCTCGAAAGCCGTCTTAAATTCCGTCACCTCTACCAACAATTGATCAATGATCATTTTTTGATGATGAACAGGTAGTTTTAAAGCCTTTTCAACGGCTGGTTCTCCTAGACAATGACCACTTAATATCTCTAATAATTTGTCAAATTCCAGTTTCTCGTAAATATCTTCTGGTGCAAGTAACATGATAATTCCAATTTTATTTAACGCGAGCTACTTCTATTTTCTATCCGTCTCCTATCCTCCCACAAAAGTACGTTATTCTAAACGATCCTAAAGAAAATGAGTTCCCTTGTAGGCGGATTATTTTTAAAAATTAAATATTCTCGTTCCTTGGAACTTTCTTGACGCCCAAAATGTAATACTCTTTAGATGGCGCAAACCATTTTTGCGCATCACCATTCAAAACCACAATGATTTTACAGAAAATGTAATACTACACATCAACATATCATTTCTTTGATAACCTTTTTAGCAATTGGTTTGTTCGCGGGTGATTTTCAAGTTCCCCGCTAACTCTCTATGCCGAATCTCAAGTAAAAATGGAGGCAAAACCTGTGAGGTCTTTAAGACCTGAGAGGTTTAATGGAATATACACAATTTCTAAAGTCGCTCCTACTCTATTATCGAATTCAAGGATTCTTATATTTGATTTTACAGGTAAAAACCTCCCATTTCTTATAGAAAACGCAGGTTAGGGACAGCCAATTGCCACATTTTCTATAAATTTGTTGATCGTGAAACCTAGATTAAAAACAAGCTGGGAGACGTATAATCGTATCATATGGGATACAAAACTCAATGAGCGGGTATTCGTCATAGGCTATATCGACCGTGTAGCTAAGTCGGGGATAGGAGAAAAGCCTGTGATAGAGTGGAGTACAAGTGATATTCCATGGAGTCGGGTGCAGTATTTTTCTTGTGGAGATACCATCGTTTGGGATCGAAATAAGCGGATAGATCTGCTAGAATCGGATGATTTACCAGCAATGGCATTTAATAAGAACAATGCTGGAACAGGGAAAATAGGACTGCCTAGCGCGGATTTTATTCCTAAACCTGTTTATCATTTCCAAGGAGAAAATTGGGGCTATTTTAAACAGCCTACGCAAAATTTGGAAATCTCCCAGCTAAAAATTGCGACCTATAACATCCTCTCCGATGAGTACAAGCAGGATTTTATACCTGCTAATGAACGTTTTGTCGCTATTGCAGAGCATTTAAAGGCCTGTGATGCAGCTATTATTGTATTACAGGAGGCTACACGTAATTTTTTGAAGTACCTTTTTGATTCAGCATGGGCGAAAGAGTATTTTGTTTCCGATGTTCCTATGAATACGCATTTTTATACCCATCGAGTAGTCATTTTATCTAAATATTCCTTTGAGTTAGAAGCTTTTGATTATTCTGATCGCAAGCAATTTTTAGTAGGAAGTTGGACATTTAATCAACGTCCTTTCCACTTGTGTGGAGTACATTTGTCTAGTAATATGGCGGATAATGCACCGACCATTCGTGCTAGGCAATTAGCGATTTTGACGGAACATCTGCAAGCTCTATCTGGTGATTTTGTTATTGCTGGCGATTTTAATATGCGGGAGGAGGAAAATAAAGTTTTTTTGAAGGAAAAACACTTGCAAGATGTTTGGAGAAGCTTGCATCCCAAAGATTTAGGTTATACCTTCGACACCACTAAAAATAGGATTGCAGCGCATTTTAGCTTATCCAAAATTCCTTCTCGTTATGATAGAATTTTACTGCATCATACTAGGAAGACGACTTGGAATGCAGAAAATGTGGAGTTATTTGCCTGTGAACCTCTAAAGGGAAACGACACTTATCCTTCCGATCACTTCGGGCTTTCTGCTACGTTTAGCTATGAGGAACCTACTAGTAAAGAGGTGAGTATTTCAACTTTGGAAAATATTCAACCGACTTATCGAAGTGCTATCGTTATTATACCGCCAAAAGCTGCTTGGAAAACCATTCAACCTTTGCGAGAATTATACGATAGTAAAGTGGGACGTTGGATGCCGCACATTACGCTCATTTATGGTTTCTGGCCAGAGGAGTATTTTGAATTGGCAGCAGAGCAAATTGCGCCTATTGCTAAGAGAATCAACCCTTTTTCCTTGGAATTGAAAGAGTATGGCTACTTCTCGCATCGCTTGAATACGACGGCTTGGGTGCTACCAGTATCGGATGAATTGAAACCTTTACAAGCTTCTTTGCAAGCACTTTTTCCGAATTGTGATGAACAGAGCAAGCGGGCACAAGGGTATTCGCCACATCTGAGTATTGGACAGTTTGATTCTGTGATTGAGGCCAAGCAGATATTACCGATGTGGAGTTCTATTGATTTCGAAGTAGGAGCTATTGCACTGATTAGTAGGGTAGGAGAGGAGCCTTTCAACGTGCAATGCGAAGTCGAATTAGGTACAGGAAAAATCAAGTACTTGGACAAGGCGAAGGCCTCTCGTTTTGCCTTACGAAAGGTTTTACGAACATTGGCGCCAAGTATTTCTACGACTCAAAAAGAGTTGCAAGCTTTTGCCTTAGACTGTGTACGTCAGGCTTGTGAAGAAATTGTTGGATATAAAGTCGCCTTACATTTGCTAGGTTCTGCGAAGTTGGGAACGGCTTCTTCTACTAGTGATTTAGATGCACTTTGCTTGATTCCTGCTGGTTTGTCGAAGTTGGATTTCTTTGAAAATGTGCAGAGGAAATTGGATGGGATTTGTGCTAAATCTACGCTAGCGATGGATGCCCATGTTCCAATATTACGCCTTGAAATTGAAAGCGTTGCCATTGATTTACTTTGTGTGCAACAAGCGAATTTCCCTGCGGTTATTCAGACGATAGAGGAAGAAGATGCTAGTCGTTTTGATGAAATAAGCTGGCAAGCATTCTCAGGCTATTTAGAAGTCGAGCGGATTTTGGAACAAGTCGTCTTGCATTTACCTAAAGCAGATTTTATAAGTTTAGTAAAAGCCGTGCGTACTTGGGCTAAAGCTCGCTTAATCAAAGGAAATGCTTGGGGTTTCTTAGGAAATTACTCTTGGACTGTACTAGCGGCTTGGGCTTGCACTCGCTTACCTGAGCAAGGTAAACGCTTAGGAATCGATGAGTTATTGCTGCATTTTTTCAAAACAGTTTCTAGTCATAATTGGGAGCGTTTAGTGGCTTTGACCGAAGAGGGAAAGAACTGCAAAGTACGTTCAAAACAAGATCGAATGCCGATTATCACTTGCATTGCGCCGCATTTTAATAGTGCGAGAAATGTAACGGCTTCTACCGCAAAAACGATTAAAAGGGAGATTCGAAGAGGTCTGACTATCAGTAAGCAATCGATGCAGAACGAAAAACTATGGGCTTCTTTATTTGAAAAAGCAAAACGACCAGCAAGCGAAGAGAATCTATTAAAAATTCGTCTTCAAGCAAAGGATGAAGCTCACTTACAACAGCTATGTGGTTGGTTGGAAGGAAACATCGTTGGCTTGATCATTTCCTTAGAAAAACATCTTGAAGCGGAGGTGCGTCCTTGGATAGGTTTCGAGGAAAAAGGACTGGAAGCTATTGCTTGTTTATCCGTTAGTTTTGATGGTGAAGGTGTTGGTTTAGATGGAGTTTTGAAGGAATTTAGCCATCGGTTTCAAGCAGAAAATACTGGTGAGATAGTTTGCGGAAGAGCCACAGAATTGAAGAACTCAAGAGGGCTGGGCCATTAGTAATTATTTTGGCGTAAATTATTGCCACATAGACACATAGATTTTTGATAACATGAACGTGTCAAGAACAACTAGGTTTTACGGAAGGTCTTGAGACCTTTTCACATAGACTCTCACAGCGTAAATCGAATAAGTTTAAATCGAGGTAACTTGTTGTTTTAGAGGTAGTAAACTGCCTTTTTGATTAAAAGTAAATTTTCGGGGTTATGTGTATATAAGCGTTGTGGTGACACAGACAGAAGGAGTGGCAAATGCGAAACACAATGAACTTAGTAGGAGTTTGTTGTGCTTCGCCTGATGCTCTTTCTATTTTCTAGCGCCAAACAATAAACTACCAATGCGCACCATCGTACTACCTTCTTGTATGGCTAATTTATAATCCCCGGACATACCCATCGAAATATCGTTGAAGTCCTCATTATCAGTGAAATATTTGGATTTTACTTGGTCGAAGATAGCTTTTAGGCGTTGAAATTCTTTTTTTACTTTTACTTTATCGCTAGTAAACGTAGCCATCCCCATGACACCTCGAATATGGACGTTTTGAAAATCTTCCAATCCTTGTTCAAGTAGTTCCTCCACTTTTTCGAGGCTAAACCCTGTTTTGCTGCTTTCTTCTGCGATGTGGAATTGTAGGAGGCAATTGATGGTGCGGTCGTGTTGTTTCGCTCGTTTATTGATTTCTTTCAATAAACGGGGGCTATCCACGGAATGAATGGTATGGACGAATGGAGCAATATATTTGACCTTGTTGCTTTGTAAATGCCCGATCATATGCCATTCGATATCCTTGGGCAGTTCTTCATATTTTTCTTTCAGCTCTTGGACATAGTTTTCCCCAAATATTCGTTGTCCCTGTCCATAAAGTTCTAAAATGGCGGAGTTCGGTTTCATTTTTGAAACCGCTACGAGTTTTACAGCATTAGGGCGTAAATCTTCTAGGATTTGTTGAAGCATAATTGATTTTTATAGTTCTGATAGCCTACTTGGAATTTGTAATTGACAAGCAGTGCCATTGCGCTTGGAAGCAAGATACTTAATTTCTTAGAAAAACAAAATCAAACACAGAATAAGGGAAAAATAACAAGCATAGTACTTCATTCTCAAAGGAAACACTAGTTTTTTAAGCGTTCAAAATAAAGCGATAAGTACTTGTTTTTTATGGTTTTCAAAAAAAAGATAAAAAAGAACCATAAAAAGTTAACCTTTTTCTAACTAAAAGGACATACCTATTGAACATTAATTTTTAAGATGCTTTTTTCATACCTAAAACCATTACCACCAGAAAGGAGCGTTTTAAACTAAACCCTGAATTACAGCCATCCTATAGTACATTTTCCATTTGTACTCTTATCTCAGCTA
>JAHDHB010000017.1:25861-28886 GCA_020631545.1 Saprospiraceae bacterium
AAAAACGATCAATTTACCAAAAAATCACCACCATGAACAATGTTTTATTTTTCCTCTTTCCTCGTCGTTTCAAACGATTTTCTTTACCTATTTTAGTCCTTTTTGGATTTATTTTATTGAACAATGCTACAGCATTTGCCGTAGCGCCTACAGCAAATGATGATGCAGCTTTTACTGTGGAGGACACTCCCGTAACTATAGATGTAGTAGCAAATGACAGTGACCCCGAAGATGGAACATTAGATCCTTGCACTTTTATTCTCCTTGAGCCGCCTACTTCAGGAACCGTTGTCATTGGTTTGGTTCCGACATGTGCGGTTGTATATACGCCAAATCCAAGCTTTAGTGGGAATGACATTTTTACCTATCAGATTTGTGATTCAGAAATGCTTTGCGATACGGCTTTGGTTTCTATTTTTGTAGAAGATTCGGGCGACCCTTTTATTGCACTAGATGATGCTGCTAGTACCTTAGAAGATACGCCGGTTTTAATAGATATCGTACAGAACGATAATGATATACCTGGTCCTCCATTCTTTGACCCCACTTCGGTCGTTATCACAGAATTTCCTATGCTTGGTATTGCAGTGGTAGATCCGATTACAGGTGCTGTAACTTATACGCCCGATCCTGATTTTAATGGCACGGATAGTTTTCGGTACCAGATATGTATGGATTCTGACCCTATTTTTTGCGATGAAGCAAGAGTATTTGTGGATGTAATTCCTGTAAATGATTCACCTATAGCCATGGATGATTTTGATACGACCGATGAGGATATGCCAATTATAGTAGATGTTTTAAATAACGATATTGATGTTGATGGAAATTTAGACCCTAGTACGGTTTCTGTGGAACCTTCTGCCAATGCGATAGTTACCTTAAATCCCGATGGTTCGATTCTTTATGTGCCAGCTCTTGATTTTAATGGTGTAGATTCCTTTACTTATACTGTATGTGATGATGGTACGCCTTTTCCTGCTTTGTGTAGTACGGGACTTATAACGATTGATGTCGTAGGCGTAAATGATCCACCTGTAGTCGCTGACGATTTTGCCTATGGTATGATGGATACACCACAGGTTATTAATGTTGCTGAAAATGATTTTGACATTGAAAATGGCTTAGAACCTTCTACGTTAGAAATTACTACCCCTTCTTTCAATAGTACAGCTACGGTTAATCCTGACGGAAGTATTTCATATACCCCAAATCCTAGTATTTTAGGGCTAGACTCTTTTGTATATCAAATTTGTGATATTGAAGGGAGCTGTGCTACAGGAATGGTGAGTGTGTTTATTAATGCATTTGACCTTATGGTTGCGATAAATGCTCAACCTAATTGCACAAATAATAATGGTTCAGCTACCATAACGGCTAGTGGAGGTCTTGAGCCTTATGCCTACGAATGGCCAAGTGGCGTGTTGAATACTACTGATAGTCAATTGTTGGCAGGTGTCTACGTTGTGAGTGTTACCGATAATAACGGCAATCTCAGCCTAGGAGAAGTGGAACTTATTGCAGAAAATAATTTGGTATTAAATGGAAGTATCGTGCAAGAATGCAATAATCCTGCTTCTATTGAAGTTTCTCCGAGTGGAGAAGATGGTCCTTACACGTATGTTTGGAGTAATGGCGAGAGTACTTCAAGCATAGATAACCTAGGCGTGGGAACTTATTTTCTTACTTGTACCTCTGCTTTTTCTTGTGAGGTTTTGGATACATTTGAAATTCAAATCCCTTCTATTACTATAACCTCGATTCCTACAGCTTGTGATGATTCAACAGGAACAGCGACTGTAAGTGCTTGGACAGGTGCAGGAACGCCAAGCTTTGCTTGGAATAATGGACAAACTACGGCAACAGCTACAGGCTTGGCAGCAGGTTGGTATTCCGCTACCGTCACCGATACCGATGATGGTTGTCGAATTCATCAAAATGTGCTTGTAGAAGAAGATATTTCTTGTAAAATCACCATTTCAGGTCATCTTTATAATGATGCTGCAAATAAGGATTGTTTAAATGATGTAATGACTTCTGGGATTGCGAATTACCTTGTTTCCCTTTTCCAAGGAGGGCAGTTTGTCGCAGCTACGTATACGGATGGTACAGGGTACTACGAATTTTTAACAGAACCAGGTACTTATGATTTGGAAGTAGTGTATAATTCACCCTACCAAGGACTTTGTCCTGCCGATGGAATGGCTACGGTGAATGGGATGACAATGGGACTTACTTATACACAAGATTTTTATATGGATTTGGAAGCCGTTTTGGATTTGAAGGTATTACTTTATATGGGGACAGCAAGGCCGGGCTTCAATCTAACGCACACCTTGTATTATTGTAATGATGGTGACCAACCCGCTAGTGGAGTACTCTCTTGCACCATAGATTCCTTATTAAACTACAACTCCACCACGCCTACTGCTAATTCCTACGACCCTGTAACCCGCAAATTTTCTTGGAATTTTAGCAATCTTCAACCTGGGGATTGCCAATTTGTGAAAATCTATTATACCGTTCCTATCCCAACCCCCTTAGGTACTCAACTGACGACTTCTGCTTCTGTTTCACCAAGCGCAGGAGATGTTACTCCCGCCAATAATACAATTACCCAACACCAAATAGTAACAGGCTCTTATGATCCCAATGATAAGCGAAACTTTGCTGCGGAAGATCCTTTTGGTGGAAATATTGCTCCAGATATATTGAACTATCCCTACTCCGTTCGTTTTCAAAATACTGGAACCGACACGGCATTCACAGTCGTGATCAAGGATGAAATCGATCCGAACCTAGACTATACGACTTTGCGCCCGATAGCAGCAAGCCATGACTATACGATGGACTTTGAAGGCGAAAACACCGTTGTTTTTAGATTTGATAATATCATGCTAGCCGATAGTAATGTGAATGAACCTGCTAGCCATGGTTTTGTCTTCTTTGAGATCGATCTAAAACCGAATCTGCCTTTAGGAACAGAAATCAGGAATTCGGCAGACATTTACTTCGACTATAATCT
>JAHDHB010000516.1 GCA_020631545.1 Saprospiraceae bacterium
AAGAGCAAATCATTAACCAACCAGAAAATTGGTTATGGTCGCATAAACGATGGAAACATCGAGGGAATGGAGAATGATTTTGAATGGATGTTTTTCATCATGAGGTTCTTATATGATAAACTTATTCTACTTATAAGGCTTATATGGTAAAAAACGCCATTAATTCATGCAACTATTTTTTTTAAAATTACACACGACTAATGAAAAACACAACTTACCTAATCCTTTTCGCCCTACTTCTGAGTGTAAATGCCTGTCAAAAGCAAGAACTACAAGTAGAATATCCAAGCTTAGAAGAACTACTCTACAAGGATAAAGCTTTCAGTGCCCTAGAGTTAGAAGTTAATACTGCTGTTCAAAAGATTCCAGTAGAAGAAAGAGGAAATCTTGCTCAATTCATGTTTGAGAACAAAGCAGAATTGGAGAAACTTTACCAGCCAGAAGCTCAAAAAGTAGAAAGCAGCTTGAATCTAAAATCCAATACGCTGGCTCTAGGAGAAAGTACGACCTTTGCCGTTTATGCAAACGACTATTGGACAAATAGTATTGAAGTGCAACAAGGCGAAATCTACACATTTTCAGCAGAAGGCACTTGGACAGATCTTGTCTTTACTACAGATGCTGATGGTTATACGAACTGGTACATTTCCCTTTTTGATGGACTAAAGCGAATGCAAGGAGAAGACTGGTTTAAACTCATTGGTGCTATAGACAAAAACAATCTCTTTCCTATTGGAAAATCGAACACCTTAACCATGTCCCAAAGCGGCCAACTGAACCTCTTTGCCAATGACGCAAATGGCTTCTACCTCAATAATTTTGGTCATATTCATTTGACAGTGACTAGAATTCAATAAGGTGTACAGTTGGATTTATCCGACAGGTTTTAATTAAGTAGCCTCTGACCGAAAAAGGCTTTTTTTCAGGTTTTTGCTTTTCTCAAGTCATCGGTTGAAGGCCAAACGTAGAGAGTGTATGTGAAAAGGTCGGAAGACCTTTAATCTATTCTACGCTTATCTGAAAACACGCTATTCCTTTGTGTCTGTGTGTCTTTGTGGTGCAAAAATACACGGATATAGGCCACAAAGACACACAGACACAAAGTTTTTGATGAAAAATCTAGCGATTTTGCCTCCTCCTTCGCTATGTCGGTCTCTGTGTTCTCAGTCTTCTCTGTGGCCATCCTTACATCAATAATATCCCTCGCGCCCCTTCTCACCAAAATAATATCAGGTAACAAAGAAAAATTTTAAAAAATAAAACATTGATTAACTGAATATTACCCATTCAAGCCATAAAATAATTCTCCATTCTCCATCCTCCATTCTCCATTAAAAAAAAGGATTCGTATTTTTGCACCCAAATTAAAGGAACAAGGACAGATGTAACCCCTTGTACTAGTAAGATAAACACAGCCAATGGACAACAAATTAACCATACTACAGGAAAAAATGGCGCAAGCCGTTGTTGGAGGAGGAGAAGAACGAATAGCGAAGCAACATAAAAAAGGAAAACTCACAGCCAGAGAGCGTTTGAAATTCCTCTTAGATGAAGGCTCTTTCGAAGAAATAGGGGCATTCGTTACTCATCGTAGTTACGACTTTGGGATGGAAAACCAACGTTTTTATGGCGATGGCGTAGTTACAGGTTATGGTACGATATCGGGACGTTTAGTCTATGTCTTTGCGCAAGATTTTACCGTATTCGGTGGCTCCTTATCCGAGACCCACGCTGAAAAAATCTGTAAAATAATGGATCTGGCCATGAAGAATGGCGCACCAGTCATTGGATTAAATGATTCAGGAGGAGCACGTATTCAAGAAGGTGTTGTTTCTTTGGGAGGCTATGCGGATATTTTTTATCGTAATACCTTGGCTTCTGGGGTAATACCTCAAATATCTGCTGTGATGGGGCCTTGTGCTGGAGGGGCAGTCTATTCTCCTGCTATTACGGATTTCACCTTAATGGTAGAGAATACTTCGTACATGTTTGTCACTGGACCAAACGTAGTGAAAACAGTTACGAATGAAGAAGTTACCGCTGAAGAACTGGGTGGAGCTTCTGCACATTCTGTGAAATCAGGTGTAACGCATTTTACTGCTGCCAATGACTTGGAATGTATAGAGCAAATCAAAAAACTCTTGAGCTACATCCCACAAAACTGCGAGGATGATGCGCCGATGTTGCCCTATGAAATGGGCGATGAAACGAGAGCAGAATTGCTGGACATTATACCGGAAAATGCTAATACTCCTTATGATATGCGGGAAGTTATTGCAGGAGTAACAGACAAAGAGTCTTTTTTTGAAGTTCATAAAGACTATGCAGAGAATATTGTTGTCGGTTTTGCTAGAATAGCAGGCCGTAGTGTCGGTATAGTTGCTAATCAACCTTATTACTTAGCAGGGGTTTTGGATGTAAATAGTTCAAAAAAAGGAGCCCGCTTTGTGCGGTTTTGTGATTGTTTCAATATCCCTTTGTTGGTGTTGGTCGATGTTCCTGGGTTTCTTCCTGGTACTGATCAAGAATGGAATGCCATTATCACCAACGGTGCCAAGCTGTTATATGCATTTAGTGAGGCTACAGTTCCTAGGGTTACGGTGATTACACGGAAGGCTTATGGAGGAGCTTATGATGTTATGAACTCCAAGCACATTGGGGCAGATATGAATTATGCTTGGCCTTCTGCCGAGATTGCAGTGATGGGCGCAAAAGGTGCAGCAGAGATTATTTTCCGCAGAGATATTAAGGCAGCAGATGATCCTACCGCAAAATTAGCAGAAAAGGAAGCGGAGTATGCCGAAAAATTTGCTCATCCCTACCGTGCTGCTAGAAGAGGTTTTGTAGATGAAATCATTAATCCAAAGGATACTCGAACGAAACTTATCAAAGCGTTCAAAATGCTGGAGAATAAAGTGGATAAGTTGCCAAAGAAAAAGCATGGAAATTTGCCGCTGTAAGAACGATGTATGATGGTGAAAAGACACCTTAATAAATATAATAAGACAAGGAAAGATTTTGCAAAGCCAAAAACTAAAGCTGGCATAGCTAGAAACAAGAAAAAGCGTTTTGCTTATCTGTCTTAAAAAGGTCGCAGACCTCCTTCTACGTCTTTTGTGTTGCGTTATGCTTATACCTTCTTATGAGTCTTCTATGGTTAAAAATCGCCAAAACGATAATGCCATATTTCATTTTCTGTACAAAAAACGTGGAAGTTTATGCCCACTAGTTTACATCATAAATCTTATTTCTTGCTTCATATTTCGCTTTTATTTTGTGAAATTTCTAACTTTTTTTAAACAAAGTTTCATAAACGATATAATATCACTACCTTTGCGGTGCTAAGAAATGATTTTAGTAATCTCGATTGGTAACGATTAAAAATTTTCAACACAAATGGCTGTTTATTTAAGTCCTGAGAAAAGAAAAGAAATCTATAAGGAATTTGGCGGAAGTGACGCCAATAGCGGTTCTACTGCTTCTCAAGTAGCGCTTTTTACTTATAGAATCAAAGAATTATCCAAGCACCTTAAAGTTAATCGTAAAGATTATTCTTGTCAACGTGCATTGTTGATGATGGTAGGTAAAAGAAAGCGCTTGCTGAATTACCTCGCTAAAAAAGATATTGTTGCCTATAGGGCACTTATCGAAAAGCTAGGATTACGTAAGTAGTCTGCTGCTTATCGAACCTTTTAAGAAATAAGCAAAAAGTGTTCTGCTGATAGGAACACTTTTTTTGTTTAAAGCTACCCCCGAGTACTAAAACTCTTATTTAGCCTAGTAGAATTTATACTATTGCTTGAACTCTTTTTTCGAGTGTTTTTCTTTTTGCAAGGCATGGTAATGTAGATTTTATAGCGGAAGTTAGAATAATCTATTTTTATTCGAATTTTTAAACTCAATCAAAACTAGGCGTCCTGATTGGGTTTTCTGGGTGTTTTGTGTGCCTATCATTTTTTGAATTTTGCCTACAAGTAAGTTTTACTTTTCTTCTGCTTACTCGCCTTAGAATTCTAAGAATGGAGGTGACTAAATAACTCAAACGCGATCTATACAAGCTACATACAATTTTATAGGATGTGAAATTGGAATAGGGCATCCTATGCATCATTTAATTTATTCCTAACAAAATAAGCCTAACTAATGGGGAAACAGACTCCAATTGATATTTCCTTCAATCTTCCTGACGGAAGGGAAGTCACCATCGAAACAGGAAAATTAGCTACTCAAGCCGATGGTTCCGTAGTTGTAAGGATGGGCAATACCATGTTGTTTGCCTCAGCCGTATCTGCTACTGAAGCCAGAGAAGGTCAAAACTTTTTTCCGCTATCCGTTGATTACCAAGAAAAATTTGCTGCTGCTGGTCGTATTCCTGGCAACTTCTTTAAAAGAGAAGCTCGTCTATCAGACTATGAGGTACTTATCTGTCGTTTGGTCGACAGGGTGATTCGTCCTTTATTTCCTGATGGATATATGAATGATACGCAAATTATCATCAACTTAATTTCTGGTGAAAAAGAGGTGCTTCCAGACTGCTTAGCTGCTTTAGCTGCTTCTGCTGCTTTAGCGGTTTCCAATATACCATTTGCTGGGCCTATTTCTGAAGTTCGTGTAGCTCGTATCAATGGCGAATTCGTCGTGAATCCTAATCGTTCGGCTTTAGAGCAAGCAGATATGGATATCATTGTGGGGGCTACTATGGACAATGTAATGATGGTAGAGGGAGAAGCCAATGAATGTTCGGAGGCTGATCTTGTTGAAGCTATCCGAATTGGGCATGATGCTATTAAAGTACAATGTCAAGTACAACTAGACCTTGCTGAAAAAGTAGGGGAAAAAGCTACCGTGAAACGGGAAGTCGTACCTTTAAATGAGGACGAAGAGCTTAAAGCTGAAATTGAGACGTTA
>JAHDHB010000517.1 GCA_020631545.1 Saprospiraceae bacterium
TGTACGACCATGCTGAATGCTGCTACAGCGTGCCGACTACAAACGGATAGCGGGAAAAGCTGCCCTATAAAGCCTCTAAAGACTTTATTCACAAAGAATTAATAATCGAACTCAGGTTTAAAACGAAAAAAGGACAGCAGAATAAATCCACTGTCCTTTAAACAACTAGTATGAAAACTAATTAACAAACGCCAAGTTGAGGAGGCAAGCTGTAGCCTTGTGAGCTTGAACAGTAAATGGAAGGGAATAAATAAATACCATTCTGCGTGTGAAGACTGTTCATAATAATAGAATTAAATTGGATGAAGGACGTTGCTATTAAAAGTGCTTCGGCTTGTCTTGCCTACTTGATAAAAAAGAGATTCTAGTAGGTGTTCTAGCGAATTTTTATAAATTTTTGGGCTTTTGTGCCCCATTTACCATCAATGATTTTAACAAAGTAAGAGCCATTGGATAAACCATCAACAGGTAATTTAATCGTGTTCAGACCTGTAGCTATTTCAGCGTTTTCTTTTATAATCAATCGACCAAGTACATCGGTAACCAAAATGACGGCCTCCCTGCGTGATGAGGTAGATAGGAATTCGATATTGACATCTCCTCCAGCGACTGGATTCGGATAGATAGCAGAGATTTTGTCTTCAATTTCATTCTCAATGCATTGAGATTTGATGTTGATAATCTCAAAAACAGTTTCTGTACCATCAAAGTCAACTTGCGTCAAACGGTAGTAATTGTATAATTCTGCTTCTTTATCGACAAATCGGTAGCGTTGAGTTGTATTTGTCGTACCCGCTCCTTCTATAGTCGCTATGGCTATGAATTCTTTACCATTTTCACTTCTTTCTAGGATGAAATAGTCATTGTTAATTTCGGTAGCTGTTGTCCAATCTAAGTTGATGGCACAATCTTCTTCATCTGCGGTGAAAGCGACCAACTCAATAGGTAAGTTTTCGATACAAGGGGTAGGACAAATAGTTGTGTTATAATAAGATCCCTCATTCACTTCGTACAAGACGTTACTGAATTTTTCACCGATAAAAGTAGGAGGAAAGTTTGCAGGGTCGTGATCGTGCCATTTTAGATTCAAGCATTTGGTAGGATCTTTAATCTCAAGACTAAAGGTAGCAACAGGAAGCCAATCCGTCGTCACTAGTACACCATCTCCACCTGCCAATACGATATTATAAGAAACGATAGTATCAATAGAACCGTTAATCGTGTGAGGGTCATAAAAGCTACTTGGAGGGACAAAACCTTCCAATATTTGATTCTCTATAGCTACACTGCCAACCACGACGGCATCTCTATTATAAGAAAATCGGTAGTTTTGGTCAGAAATATTGAATGCATGCGAAGGCGCCGTTGCTCTTACTTCTATATCTACTAATATTTTGTTAGCTCCACAGTCAATATTCTTGGTATTGAATCGAACATCATATTGTCCGTTTTGTGCGAGAGCGCTGAAAGAGGTTAATACTACTAGTGCTAAAATGAATAAATTCTGGGTAGTGTAAATTACTGTCTTCATGAAACCGTTGTTTAGGTGATTAAGAAACTGCGTTTGTTACGAGAACAAAATTGCACTCTTTTTTAACGTCACGCAAGGGGTAGCAAGTAACATCAAGAGATTTTCGCACTTTTATGTGACCTGACAACCAGTAAATTACTTACTAAACGATACGTTATTCTGAGGTATTTCGATTTTTAAAAAGCAACCAACCTAAACAACTTATGTGACACAGCAACCTGCAAAACAGAAGAATTTAAAAACCTAATAAACAGTAATTTTAAACTAATTTCTTGTTCGATGTTGTGTCAAAATTATTTTTATCAAAAACGAGCATTTTTTATCACATTTTTACAATAAAATATAGTTCAAATTATTTGCAAAATTTGAATTTGGAACGTTCTAGAAGCTTATTCAAAAGGAACGAATAAGGCTTTATTTGATGAAAGATGGTGCAGAAGAGTAGACCGTGACAATAATATGAGGTGTTTTTTTCGAAAAAAAAATGCGATTGCAGGTATAAAAAGTCTAAATAGAGGGTAAAAAGGTGATTTTAGCCCCAAAACTGACCTGAGATTTTATAGGAATTTACCTTTTTCTATGTTTTTTGATAGAAAATGCCCCCATTAAATACTAAAAAATGGGATCTATTTAAATGATAAAGAAAATAAATTTAGCAAAAATAGGCTGACGACCTTCATAAATATGGGTCATAATTGCGTAGAAAGGGGATAGCATGTATTATAAGGATAGGATAGAAATCGGATAAGAAGAGGTTCCAGCTAATGCTTGTGATTTTTCCGTTATCCTGCGTTGCTCATCGGTCAGTTAGCTACCGCTACTTTCCCTCTTCGCGCCTTGGCTAACAAAAAAATCACCGCGCCTATACTATCAAAGACTTAGGAGTTGAACCACTAGTTGGTTTGATGAGAAAACTTAAAATTGAAAAGGGAAATGTTATGTAGAAGGGAAGTTGAGGTGTAAAATATCAAAGTTCAGGTATCTTAGTCAAAGAAATATGGAAAACGTAGAAAAACAAACAAAATAAATGGAATAACTTTCTCCACGTCGCCCTAACCCAAACTACATCTCTTCAACCAGATACCTGAATTCTGATACCACAATATTAGAGCTTTTTTTTTGATTTTTATGGACGCTTTTTAGGCAAAAACACGCTTTCAAAAACAAGGATTACTAGTAATTTCAACAAAATTAAAAAAACAACAAACTGATTTACAAACTTTTAAAACTTTTTTTTTTGTGACAAAATTTGGCAAAACATACGGTTTAAACAACAAATAGGCAAATTGAAAATTAGACATTAATCTTGATAGGTAGCGCTTGAAAGCAAAAACAAGATGCGCATTTTTTTGAAAAACATGTTAGCTACCGATGCACATACTCACTGATTGTCAAACTATTAAAGACCGCCATACAAACTCCGAATTCCAGTTTATGTAAAGAATGACTTTTAAAAAAAAATTCTTTAATTTTTTAATAGCACCTAACCACAGCGAAAAGTTAAAAATATTTGACTCTTAGTAAATTGAATTCGGGAACGCATAACTTATCAAGCACTTTTATTTGCATTTTAAAGAAAACTAGAAATCTAATTTTTATTTTACCCAATTAGTTAAGTAGGTCTATGGTGTTTTAGTTCCTTTACCTTTTTAAAATTTATAGGTAGGAGTTTATGGGATTTCCTAGGATAAACGCCTGCCTCCAACTAATAAGGATGAAATATTTTATAAAAATGACTTATATCCCCAACTTTTGAGGTATTTTCGCCTGAAAATTGATAACTATGAAATTACTAGATGGAAAAATAGCCTTGGTAACAGGGGGCTCAAGAGGCATTGGTAGAGCCATTGCCCTCAAATTTGCGGAGCAAGGCGCTCATGTTGCCTTCACCTATTTATCTTCTGAACAAAAAGCGAAGGAGTTGGAAGACGAACTCAAAGCTTTGGGTAGTTGTGCAAAAGCCTATCGCTCAGATGCTAGTTCTTTTGAGGATACTGCTCAATTGATTAAACAGGTGCTCGAAGAGTACAAGCGTATAGATGTCTTGGTCAATAATGCTGGTATAACAAGGGATAATCTGCTGCTGAGAATGAATGAAGAGCAGTGGGATGCCGTGGTGAATACCAACCTGAAATCTATATTCAACCTTACCAAGAATAGCTTGCGTCCTATGCTTAAGCAACGCGCTGGTTCTATCATTAATGTAAGTTCTGTGGTAGGTTTGAGCGGTAATGCTGGCCAATCGAATTACGCTGCTTCTAAGGCGGGCGTTATCGCTTTTACGAAGTCGATGGCACAAGAAATTGGTTCTAGAAGCATTCGCGTGAATGCCATCGCTCCAGGTTTTATCGAAACAGATATGACGGATGGCTTGACGGAAGAGACGAAAAAGGCGTATATGCAAGGGATTCCGCTTAAACGGCTAGGAAAAGGTGAGGAAGTAGCTAATGCCGCGCTATTTTTAGCCTCGGATTTATCCAGCTATGTTAGCGGGCAGGTCTTGAGTGTGTGCGGAGGGATGCATCGGTAAACGACATTTAGAGTATAGCGGAATTATTAACATTTTACTAGTGGTTCTGTTCCTAAGTTCTAGACAGCTTAAGCTTGTTAGTCCCTAGGAGCAGAACTATTAGCCTCTCCCCTATTTTGCTAAAATCTAGCACAAAAAAGGTATCTGCATCCATTAAACCAACCAAGGGATGAAACGCTTTTTCTAGTGTACTCTAGATACCTTCCTAAAACATTTCTATTTTTTGATAGTCTCTATCTTCTACTCCCTTCAAGTATCTCCGACTATTGTGTGTGTGTGTGTGTGTGTGTGTGCTTGAGAGAGTGTGTGTATGCTTGAGTGTGTGTGCTTGAGTGTGAGAGTACCTAAATAGTTTGTTATCAGCACTAAGTAGGCCTTTGTTCCTTAAAGGAAATATCCTTGAAATGACAGGTCTATTATTGTCGGGTTAATAGGAATTATCCGCGATAGGAATCGGGAGTTACCGTTTTGGCGAGAAATGAGCTTAAAAATGTAAACTTACAACCTTTGAGAAAACGGTCAAAAACATTACAACTAACTACAAATCAATACACACGACTGCAATTTCGTATAAAAACATGTAGTATAGGACGGCAAAGCCGTAGTTAAAAGTTGCCGTCAGTCCTAAAAAATTGGCAAAGCTTATTGCTTTATAAATCAATATTTATCAGCCCATTAGTTTTGTGCCAAATTAAAAACTTTGCAGAAAAAACAAATTTTCGGCGTTGTGTGTGCATAGAACAAAAAAGGCATTTTTTTGATGTTTTTACCATCGCTAGTCATCGGTTGAAGGCAAAACGCAATGTCCATCCCGCATTGAACTGATGACGCTACACTCCTTTTTCC
>JAHDHB010000518.1:0-226 GCA_020631545.1 Saprospiraceae bacterium
ATCCAATAAATCAAGGTTGCCCGGGATATATTATAAATTTTCTAAAAAAAATAAAATAAAATGATTTTAGATGAGCTTACTTATAAGGTCATTGGTTGTGCAATGAAGGTACACAACACTTTGGGTAATGGATTTCAGGAGGTCATCTATCAGCGGTGTTTGGCTATTGAATTGAAGAAGGCGGGGATTGCTTTTGTTCGGGAACAAGCTCAAGAGATATTTTATG